>JANYJH010000305.1 GCA_025361865.1 Phragmitibacter sp. | reverse complement strand
ATCTTGATGACGTGATGAACATGGGTAAACTGGAGAAAGATATTCCTATGCGTGCCAACGATGTGATCATCGTTAAGGAAAAGAAAATCAATTTTTGATGGCTTCACTTCTCCATCGGCATAGAAACGATTTTATGCCTATGCGTTATTTGTGTTGGATGGGCGGCATCGTGATGATTTTCATCTCAAGTGCCTGTCATCGTCCATTAAGCACAGAAAATGATAGCCAGAGTCAGGTGGTAGTGGCTAAGATCATTGTTCAACCCAACAAAAAAACAGTATCCAATCTCCACAACCGAAGTTTGGAAGATTTTTACGATCATCAAGTGTCTTTGCTTGAGAGCGTGGAGTTAAAAGGTTTAGCTGAAAAAAAGGTCAGCTCTGCAAATCAAGATGGAAACACGCTGAAATTACAAGTGGCTCGAATCAAGGGTAGCTCGGTTCTCAATATCATCGCACGCAGTGCTTCGCCTACTTATGCGAAGGCCTATCTGGAATCGCTGTTAGAAGAATACATCCTGAAGGTTCAGGGCACGCGTGATGATACGGCCCAAGGCAAATTACCGAACCCAGATGAGCAGGTTCAGATCGACGCCGCTTATCAGAAAGTTCAGGCCGCCGAGAAAAATTTGGCAATGTTCAAACTGGAAAACGAATCGTTTAATTTGGAAACTGAGCGTTCGATCGCCCAGCGACGAGTGAAACGCTTGGATACAGCGCTGGCTTTTTACCGTGCTGAGTTGGAACAGATGAGCAAGCTTGGCTTGGAGAATGATATTCGTCGCCGCGTTTCTCCATCCGCCCCGCCTACAGAAATGCCGGAGGAGTTTGCCCGCATGGTATCAGTTGGACTAACTCCTAACGAACAAGCCTATCTGGACGCACTTTCCAAGACGGACGAACGGACGAAGACGGTTACAAAGACCTTGGCCGAAATGGATATGAAAGCCCGTGCAGATTCATACAATCATCAAGCGGATGCGGTTCTTGAACTCGCTAACGACCTGAACAAGAGATTGGGCGAAATCGAGCGCAAACTCAAAGAGGCTGGTCGGTTGGAGGGCGAGTTGGCCCAGACTCGGGGTATCTATGATGGACTTAAAACTCCACCCACAAATAAGGAGCCTTCATCCAAAGACACTGAAGTCGAAGGCGTTATCGTTTCCGTTATGGAATCACCCACTTTGCTACTGAATGGAAAATAGGAAGTAAGCGTTGGCGATACGCGAGTGGTCCAGAGTGACGAATTCGTGTAACGACAATGTAATTTCTGCTTTCAGTTTTAAAAAAAATCATTAATATCAATGTTTAATTAAAGACCCTACGAGCATGGAAAATTTCGAGGCCATCCCTCAATCCTCAACGCTGAACCGATTTCACGAGACCTCGGCCAAATTTCAACGTTACAAAATTTTGTTGCGCCGCCGCTGGTGGTTCTTGCTCCTGACGGCTGCAATAGCTGTCTGCTTCCAAGCATTACGCATCACTGGGAAAGCTACCGAGTATGTGGCACTGGGTAAGATCGTAGCAGGGTTAAAAGTTTCTCCTGGACGTGAAGGCCCTGGCGGTGAGGTGGTTTCAAATATGATGCAGGCCGAATTCTATGGCACGCAGATTGAAATTCTTGAAGGTGGCGAGCTTCGCCGTCGTGCTCTTGAACGGGTTCGTAGTCTGCACCCTGAATTGAAAGAAATTGATGTCGAGGTCCGAGTTACCCAGACTAAAGGATCTTCGATCTTAAATGTCGCTGCCGTAGGTGAAGAAGCAAAATATACACGCGTATACCTCGATTCACTTCTAGATGAATACATCGCTTTCAGAAAAGAGATGATTGATAAATCAGTCGGAACCGCAATGAACAAAGTCATTGAGGAAGTATTGACTCGCGAGAAACAAACAAAAGAAAAAGCCACGGCACTGGAAGCCTTTCAAAAGGCGAATGACGTGGTTCTTTTTGAAGAAGGCCGCAATAAAGCTGCTCAATATCTGAGTCAGTTGGAAGGGACACTTTATGTCTATCAAACTGATTTCAAGATGATGGACAAGATGGGTTTGGACGACTACTTACGCCAAAAAGAACGTATGAGCGCGGCGAGCCAAGCTGCGGCACCATCAGGTAAATCTGACAAATCGGATGCCAATGGAGCGCCACTCTCTGCGGGGGCAACCAGCCGTCCTGACGGCTTGGGTGGTGGTCTTGCGAGAGCCGAACTGGATTATTTAAATGCAGTTCGTGAGTTAAGAGTCATTGAATCTGAGAGACTTCAGCTACTCAAGACCTTCAAGGAAGCGCATGAATCTGTTCAGGAGGTGAATAGGAAAGTAGAGAAGCAAAAAGACCTTATCGAAATCTTCAAAACTCAGAGCAAGGAAGAATGGGACCGCCGGAAGCAAGAAATTGATTTTAAAATCAAAGCTCTTGAGGAAGACATCAAAGATTGGAAATCCAAAGCACGCGAGGCCAATGAAAAGCTCGTGACGCATATGGCGCTCAAGAATGATTATCAACGGACTGAGCTCGACTATGAAGAATGGAAGAAAATTTTGGCCCGTCTTGATAGCGGCCAAAGTATCAGCACTGACATTGTGGCCATCATGGAGCGTCCGACAGCCGCTGTGCCCGAAGAGCCCCAGCTCTGGATGCCGCTGGTCATGTGGCTAATGATTGGTCTCGGCGCAGGCGCGGTCATATTGCTCTTGTTTGACCGTCTCGATGACCGAATGAATTCCTTCAGCGAATTTCAAGCGCTGTTTCCGAATGAGTCGATTCTTGGGCAAATTCCCGACCAAAGCAGCCGTGGTGATGTGACGCTGATTCGTCCTAATGATGACCGTCACCTGTATGCAGAAGCCTTCAGAAACTTGCGGTCTTCTATTCTCTTCAAGAGCTGGAAGGGGCAAAAAGCCCCCAAAGTGATCCTGATCACCAGTGCTGTGCCCAACGAAGGTAAGACAACTACAGTTGCGAATCTTGCTATTACATTGGCACTCGGCGGTTCGCGCGTTCTTCTGGCCGATGCAGACCTTCGCCGTGGCGGTATCAATGAATTGTTCAAAGTGCCTGTCAGCCCAGGGTTGAGTGATGTGCTCACCTCGAAGCTCCATTGGAGAGATGCGGTGCTTGAGACGGGAACTAAGGGACTGCATGTGCTAGCGCGCGGTGAGGCTCTGGATCAGACCTCAGAGCTTTTCTTGGCTCCTCTTTCTGATGAAGTGCTTAAGGAAATGGGTGATGAATACGACTATGTGGTCTTTGACAGTGCGCCAGTGCTTGTCGCAGATGACACGGCCAGCTTTGCCCCAAAAGTGGATACAGTTCTGTTTGTCGTCCGTATGTCTTCGACCATGGCCCGCTTGTCAGCGAAGGCTCTGGATCTTCTTTATGAGCGCCAAGTGAACATCGGAGGTGTGATCCTGAATCGTTCGAGCACGAACCTCAAAGAATACACTTATTACAACTACGCCAGCTACTACTCCATCACGAGCCAAAAGGAACAAAAGGAGAAGTCCGCTACCTAGTTGGTATGACAGATTAAAGCTTAAAACAGGAAAGGCCGGAAGATGACTTCCGGCCTTTTATTAAACTTGAATCTGGACCTTAGAATTACTCTGCGGTCAAGGCGGCTTCACCTTTGCGGGCTTCTCGTTCGGCAAACTCGATGTGGAACTGCTCAGGCGTTGGGGCTTCACCATTGACGCGAGTGCGTCCCCAGAAGTCGCTAAAGATCTCGCCTGCACTGCGGTTCTTCGCAAAATCTTCCAAAAGAATGCGCACCTCTGCAGGAATGTCATTGATAGCAACGACCTTCTTCTCTAAGCCTGCGAGACGATCACCACGAAGGCTTCCTCCAACGAACATGGCATACTTGCCGGGCGCACGACCCACAAAGCCGATGTCCGCATTGTAAGGACGGGCGCAACCATTCGGGCAACCTGTCATGCGAATGAGCAAAGGATCGTTCTCAAGTTTGAACTCACGAAGGATGACATCAATCTTATCCAGCACGCCACTGAAGACGCGCTCGCTTTCAGCCAGTGACAGGCCACAAGTGGGAAGGGCTACGCAGGCATGAGCGACACGATGGGTGGCGGTCATCAGGTCTGCATGAGGCACTTTGTGCTTTGCCAGGATAGCGTCCAAAGCCGCTTTTTGATCCTTTGGCACATCCGCGAAGATGATATTGGTATTGCCCGTGATGATCATCGGGAACTTCAGCGTTTCTGCGATTTCGCTGAAAGCTGCTCGGTAGCTGGGTCCTTCGTCGCTGTTCTTGACACGGCCTTGGGCCACGTAGATGCCGCAGTAGAGGAGGCCGTCGCCTTGTTCATGCCAGCCGAGATGATCTTCAACGCTGTCAAAACGAATGTCCTTGGCAGGGAAAGTCTCGACATTCGGCACGCGGCGCTTCACCTCTTCACGAAACCATTCGATTCCTTTGCTCTGAACCAAATATTTCATGCGGGCGAGCTTACGCTCTTCGCGATTGCCGTGGTCACGCTGGGTGGTGACGATAGCCTCGGTCACATTCACGACATCAGCTCTTTTCACATAGAAGAGCGGCTGGGAAAGGAAGGGGCGAGTCGAAAGCTGACCGTGGCTCATCCCGAAGCCGCCGCCGACGAAGAGGGTGTAGCCTTCGACTTCACCGTTGACGACGTGAGGAACGAAGCCCACGTCTTGCGAGAAGATGTCTATGTCATTGCAAGGCGCTACCGCGATGGCCATCTTAAACTTTCTCGGCAGATACAGCTTGCCGTAAATGGGGTCTTCAGCGCCGACAGGTTGCGTGCAGTCAGTCAATGTTTCGAGCTTTTCGCCGTCAAGCCAAATGTCCGCGTAACTGCTTGAGCGCCATAGGAAACGTTCGCTGATTTCTTCGGAAAGCTTCTGGCTGTCAAGGTGAGCCGCGTCCTTGATCGGATGGGATGGAGCCATCGTATTCCGAACCACGTCTCCACAGGCTCCCATCGTGGTGAGGCCGGAGCGGTTCACTTGGGCGATTACGTCTTTGAGATTGCCCTTGAGAATACCGTGGAATTGGATGCCTTGACGAGTGGTCAGACGCAGCGTGCCATTCGTGTCATCTGCCAAGCGGTCATGGATGAGCCACTGCTCTGCTGTGACACGGCCGCCCGGCATCTTCGTGCGCACCATGAAACTCCAGGCTTTTTCCTTCTTTTCCTTTGCAAGCTGAATGCGCAAATCCCTATCATCCTGCTGGTAGGTGCCATGGAATTTCAGTAGGACATTTTCACTTTCTTCAAAGTGGGTGACGCTCGGATCATTGAGATTGCTGAGAATATCGCCACGCAGCCCTTGGCTGGCGATTTTGATGTCTTCCACGGAGGCCTTGCTCATGAGTAGGGGATAAAATGGTTGATGCTAAATTTAACTGGAGTGCAAGCTACCGGAGCCGCTCGGGATGGCAAGAAGAAAAATGCACCTATTCCGATAGGGTTTATATATTTTCTGCAAAATTCAAAGAGTTCTAGTTCTTTCACCAGTCCGTAGGTCGCTCCCAAGGAGCTGACTTATTTGACGGGGAATTATCCCATGATTTGAGTTCCACGATGGGGTCAGGCTTTGCGTAACGCGTGCGTTTATAAAGTCCTCGCGCCCAGAAGCCGATGCAGGTAAAAAGGAAGAACATCAAACCGATCATCGCCAGAGCTGCGGCATCGGCTGCTGGAACTGAATCATGGCTGGCACCACCCCAAACTTCCCCGTTTTGGGATGGAGTTTGGACTATCGTTCCTGCGCTGATCTCATTTGGCCTCATCTGCGAAAACTAGCCGCATAGGAATCATGTGAGAGAACGTGAAACCATGTTTTTGGAAGAATTTCTGGCTCTCAGCACCAATACGATCCGTCAGGAGAGTAATACGCTTGAACTGTTTTTCCCGTGCAAAAGAGATTGCAAATTTAAGCAACATGGAGCCGTAACCCTGGCCGCGATGCATGGGGTGAACGATGACATCCTCCATCAAAATACACAAGCCGCCCTCAGCAGTGCTGATAGTGAAGAGCAGATTCACCATGCCGATCAAGGCGTGATCCGTGCGGAGGACAAAGATTCGCCCCCGGTTCGGCTGCTCCAGAATCAGCCGCAGCCCGTGTTCCTGCTTATGGCGGTCAGGTATGAAATCTTCCTCATCACCCAATAAAGACATCACCAACTCCGTGAGCTGGGTGAGGTCTTCGATGGTCGCAGATTCGATGCGTGATGTGGAGGTTACGGTTGCGTTAGACATGGGGTGGCAAGCATAGCCATGATCGTGCCAATGAAAATCATTTAAATTAGACCCATCATTTTCCGTCCATCCCAATGAATCGCTACGTGGTTGACTTGCAGTTTGACAAAGTGCCGCTTCACCCTATTTTGCCAACCCCATTGACGCGGGCGGGCACATCCTGGAAGCGTCTCAGACTTTTTCACCCTACGATCTATGGCCAGCAAACGCACCTACCAACCCTCCAAGCGCACTCGCAAACAACAGTTCGGGTTCCGCACCCGCATGAAAACTGTCAACGGTCGGGACATTCTCCGTCGTCGTCGTCGCATTGGCCGCAAGCGTCTCGTGCCTAAGGGTGTTGAGGTTCACTTTGCCCGCCATACCGTGCAGCACGGTAACAAGTTTGGTAATAAATAACTGCTGATCTGCTCGCCGCATGGGCTTGACCAAAAGCCTCAGGCTCGCACGCACGGCAGAATTTGCCAGCGTGCGCGCATCTGGGAGAAGCTTTCCTGGTCGCTTCTTGGTGGTTTCCGTCTTGAAAGCCGAGGACATCATCGGTTGGAAATGCGGGTTGATCACCCCCAAGAAACTGGGAATAGCAGTCGAGCGTAATCGCATCCGGCGTCGATTGCGGGAGATCGTGCGAGCTGATACGACATTGCTAAAAGGAGGTCAGTGGATCGTGCTCATCGCTCGCTGGCGCGCCCCGCAGGCCAGCTTTGAAGAGTTGAAAAAAGACTGGCGCAGCACTGCGAAAAGGGCAGGTCTCTTGGAATAGTAACCCATACGCGATGAAATTCCTCATCCGCATAGCCATCCGTTTCTACCAAGTGTTTCTCTCGCCCACCCTTCATTTTCTGTCAGGCCCCGGATCGGGATGCAGATATGAGCCAACGTGCTCGCATTATTTCTTGGAGGCCGTAGAGACTCACGGTGTTCTCAGGGGAAGCTGGTTGGGAATCAAACGCATCGCCAAGTGCAACCCTTGGGGCGGATCGGGTCACGACCCAGTGCCACCAGTGAACAGTAATCGTCATCACTAATTTCTTATGGATAACAAAGCCAAACTTATCATCGCCGTCTGCGTTATCGGCATGGCCCTCAACGTCTGGTTTAGTCCTAAGCCAGATCCCTCGGTTAAGACCGTAGAAGCTCCCGTCGCTGCTTCTGCTGTTACCAGTGCCGAAGCGAAGAAAGTCGAATCCACACTGACCACTGCATCTGCTCCTCCAGCACTCAGCACCCCAGGCACGATTCTTCCCGAAGAAAAGATCGAGCTGAAAAGTGGGCCGGTGACCTACACGTTCACCAACCAAGGCGGTGGCGTTCAAAAAGCTGAATCCCACTCCAACAGCGGCGGCATCGAGGTCGTGTTAAACGCGCGTGGTAAAGCGCCCATCGGGGCTTTGTCAGCAGGTGTAAAGACATGGAACGATCTTAGCTACCGCGTCGTCGAGAAGACCGAGAGTGGAGTGATTTTCGAGGCCGAGTCACCTGATCACCTCTTGATCCGCAAGGAATATGCCCTTTCCAAAGGCGAGGAGGCGAACCCGCATCTTCTTTCCTTCAAGCTCACAATCACCAACAAGGGGGCTGCCAAGTATGTGCAGGATTCCTTTTACCTCTACACTGGGGCCTCGGCTTCTGCGCGACCCGATGAGATCATCCATCCGTCCTTCGTCTGGAATGACGCGGGCGATGCAGGTTCCGCTGATACCAGTGCCTTCCGGGATGGCGCGGGCTTCCTCGGATTTGGCGGGCCTGTTTTGGATATTCAGAAGAACCTTGAAAAACTGCGTTGGGCGGGCTCCATGAGTCGATTCGACGCCATCATGGTGATCCCCAACGGCAGAGATGATGTCGCCGGTAAAGTCTGGTCGGAGCGATTCCTGATCAACCACACTCAGGACGAATTCAAAGACGATGACAAAGCGAAGCTGGACTACGCTATCCATGCTGGGATGAGCATCCCAGCGCTGTCCCTTGAGCCGGCCAATGCCCAGAGCTTCGATTACAAAATCTATCTCGGCCCGAAGATTTACGCCGATCTGAACAAGCTCGACAACGATGATACGCATCGGGATTATCAGTCACGTTTCGTTATGATGTATGGCTGGTTCACACCAGTCAGCCGTTTCCTTGTCTTCCTCCTACGCATCTTCCACGACTGGTTCAACAACTGGGGCGCAGCGATCATCCTGCTCACCTGCTGTATCCGCAGCGTTCTTTGGCCTCTTCAGGCGCGCTCCAATGCGACCATGAAGAAGATGTCCCTGCTTTCACCGGAGTTGAAAGCGCTGCAAGCGAAGTTCAAGGACGATCCCGCCCGCCAGAACACGGAGATGATGAAGCTCTACAAGGAGTATGGCGTGAACCCGCTGGGTGGTTGTTTACCCATGTTCCTGCAAATCCCCATCTTCTTCGGATTCTACCGCGTCTTGCAGAGCGCCGCAGAGCTTCGAGGACAACCCTGGCTTTGGGTAAAGGATCTCTCGATGCCTGACACCGTGTGGCACATTCCCAACTTCGGTTATCCCTTGAATATCCTGCCGCTTCTCATGGGCATCACCATGATTCTTCAGATGAAGTTCACGCCGCAGCCGCAGGCCGCAGATAAAACGCAGCAGCGTATCATGACCTTTATGCCGCTGATCTTTCTCTACATCAGTTATAACTTCGCCTCGGCCCTCGCGCTTTATTGGACCGCGCAGAATATCTTTAGCATCTCTCAGGTCCGCATCCAGAAGCTTTGGCAGAAAGATCCGGTGTTGGAGAAGGTCAAAATCGTAGCCCCTTCTGCTAGCGCAGCTAATGCATCCTCGGGTTCCTCCGCAGCAAAGAAAAATAAACCTGCGGCTCCAAGGCCCGGTGGCAGTGGAAGTAAGAGCACGCGGAAAGACTAATCGCGAAAATATTCCACGGTTGGCACTAAACATCCTACTAGAAGCCGCAAGTTTTCATCATCTCAAATGACCCCCCTCGAACAAGCTCATCAAATACTGGACACCCTGCTTGGCTATCTCGGCTTCGTCGTCCGCATTGAAGATGAGGACGGTCCAGAGGGACTCATGTTGCAGATTCACACTGAGCAGCATGACGCGCTCATTGGCCGTCGTGGAGAAGTTCTGGATGATATTCAATACCTCACCAACCGCATCCTGCAGCGTCGCCAACCTGGTGCGCCCCGAGTGCGCGTGGACTGTGAATTCTTCCGCACCATGCGGGAAGATAAGATGCTGGAAAAGGCCAAGGAACTCGCGGATCGTGTCAGAGCCACGGGTCATGCTGCTCAGACCCCACCGATGAATAGCTACTATCGCCGCCTCGTTCATAATCTGTTCGTAAGCGACCCCCAGATTCAGAGCGTAAGTGAAGGCGGGGATGCCCGCTTCAAATGCATCACTCTTAAACGCCGCTGATAAATTCAGCGCTTCCGTTTCAGTTTTTTGCCTTCTGACTCGTTGCCTTTCCTCACTTGCATTTCCGCAAGACCTGACTATTCTCTTCCCCCCTTCAGTCGTCCGAACCTACCACACCGCAGATACCATGAGAGCAGACCTCGTTGACCGTGCCGCCTTGATCGTTAATGATCCCCCCATCCTGATCAATATGGTCTCCAAGCGGGTTCGTCAGCTCACGCAAGGCCGTCCTGCACTCGTGGAGCGCAAGCCCGGTATGCGCGAAGCAGATGTCGCCCTCATGGAAATCATCGAAGGCAAGATCAAGATCGAGCGTGAAGAAGTGACGGAGATTCTCTAACGGTTGCTCATTCAGAGTGTGCTTCAGGCTGCTAGCCTGTATCACGTTCCGCCGTTCAGCGCCGCTAAAGCCATGAGCAGCACCCCTAGCACCGAAATAGCCACCAATCGGAAAGCCCATCGCGACTACCACATCGTCGAGCGCTACGAGGCTGGCATCGAGCTAAAAGGCACGGAGGTCAAATCCATCCGGCTGGGCCACATCAATATCAACGACGCCTTCGCGCGCATTGATCGCCTTCAGTGCTTCCTCTTCGGCTGCGACATCCAGCCTTATGAGAAAGCCAGTCACGAGCAGCACGAATCCAAGGCCATCCGCAGGCTGCTGCTTCACAAGAGCGAGATCATGAAGCTCTGGGCGGCCACTCAGCAGAAGGGCCAGACCGTTGTCGCTCTTCGCTGTTACTGGAAAGGCCGCAACGTGAAGATCGAACTCGGCGTCGGTAAGGGCAAAACCAAAGGCGACCAACGCCAGGACATCAAAACCCGAGTGGAGAACCGTGAAGCTCAGCGCGAAGTCGCCCGGTTCCACGAGCGGGGTAAGGCGTAGTCAGAAAGTAGTCCGCTGAGCCTTCGGCGGTCCTGTATTCCTCCCGCCGAAGGCTCGGCGAACTACTCTCTAAACTTTTGGACGGCGAGACGCCATCCCCTGCATTCGCCCTTGCCCCTTTTCACTTTTAACTTATCCCTTTTCACTTATGAACTACGCTGCCGACATCATCGTCATCATCGCTTACTTCGCGATCATCCTCGGCATTGGCTTGTCCCAGCGGAGCAAGAGCGGAAGCGTGGAAGGCTTTACGCTGGGAGATCGAGAGACACCGTGGTGGGCAGTGCTGGCGAGCATCATCGCAGCAGAGATCAGCGCGGCGACTTTCCTCGGCGCGCCAGGGGAAGGCTTCGAGAACCGGAATTGGACTTACGTGCAGCTCGCCATCGGCACCATTCTCGCGCGCATCTTTGTCGCGGCGGTTTTCATCCCGCTCTATTATAAGCACGGCGTCATTTCCATTTATGAATTCCTCCAGACGCGGTTCGGCCCCATCACTCGCAAGGCCGCTTCCATCACCTTCATGGTCACGCGAGTGCTGGCGATGGGCACCCGGCTTTATGTCTCCGCGATCATCGTCGTGCTTGCTTTTGAGATGCTCGCGGGTCGGCCTGTGGAGCCAATCGAGAAGTTCTGGCTGTTCGCGGGAGCCTTGATTCTGGTCAGTCTGCTGACCGCTCTCTATACTTCCATCGGCGGCATTCGGGCGGTCATTTGGACGGACTTTATTCAAGTCGGCGTCCTCGTCACAGCAGTAGGATTCTCTATCTTCTTCCTGCTGGGCAAGATCAATGGCGGCTGGGCCTCGGTCATCGGCCACATACAAGACCCTGTGTTCTTCGACTGGGGCGCGCCGAAGGGCGTGATCGACTTCGCCTACATCCTGACCCATGAATACACCATGTGGGCCGCATTCATCGCTTCCACGTTCGTGACGATGGCCACGCATGGCATTGATCAGGATACGGTGCAACGGATGCTCACCGCGAAGAACCGCCGTCAGAGCGCCTTCGCCACGGTGCTCTCGGGCCTCGCGGATGTGCCCATTGTCAGTGCCTTCGTCTTTATCGGCCTGCTCTTGTCACTCTATTATCAGCAGCATCCTGACAAGGCCATGCCCAGCGAGGACACGCGCGAAGTCTTCCCTTACTTCATCCTTCACGTCATGCCAGCGGGGCTGCGCGGCCTAGTCACTGCGGGTATTCTCGCGACCGCGATGGGCTCGCTGAGCACCGCCTTGAATGCTCTTTCCACGAGCTTTGCGCGGGATTTCATCTTGCCCAGAATGGGGCCAAATGCTGACGATGCCGCCAAGATGCGCGTGCTGCGTTGGAGCACCTTGATGTTCGCGGTCGGCATCATCGCGGTGGGCGTAACGACTGCTTGGTATGTGACGTGGCATCCTGAGACACGCATCATCCCGCTCGTTCTGGGCATTCTCGGCTACACTTTCGGCTCCGTCTTAGGCATCTTCCTCGTGGCCATGTTCACGAAGACTCGCGGTAATGATTTTGGTAATGTGCTCGCGATGATCTGCGGTTTACTAGCCGTCGTTTGTTTCAGTGTGAAGGAGGTGCAAGCCCTGTTCGGCATCGCAAATCCCTTCATCATCGCCTTCCCGTGGCGCATCACCTTGGGCACGCTCACCACCGTAATCGTGGCCCTTTGTTTCCAAACATCACAAAGCAGACAAGACTCCGCCAAGGCCTTTGATGCCACCATCTCCTGATTACCCGCGCAATGAAATTTGAAGACCTCAGAGGCATCCTGCAATACGTCCCGCAATTCCGGGAACGCATCTTCATCATCGCTCTCGATGGCGCAGTGATGCGGTTGCCGAACTTCGGCAGTCTCTTGCAGGACATCGCCGTGTTGCAATCCCTGAGCATTCAAGTCGCGCTGGTCTTCGGTGCGCGATTGCAGATTCAGGAGTTGGCCCTCACGCGAGGCATCAAGCTCAGCAATGATGACGGCATGGGCCTCACAGATCAAGCCACGCTGGAAGTCAGCGCGGATGCGATCTCGCGTTTGACCAGTGAACTCGTCGCAGATCTCACAGCGCTGGAGCTTCGCGTGGCGGTGCCTAATGCCCTCGCCGTTCATCCAGCGGGAGTCATTGACGGCATTGATCTGGAGCACACAGGCCGGATCGAGCGCGTGGATGATCGGTCTTTGCTGGCCATGCTCAAAGAGGGACTCATCCCCGTGTTGCCGCCGCTCGGTTACGATGGCCGTGGCGTTACCCTGCGGCTCAACTCCGATGCCGTCGCGCTGGAGCTGGCTTGGGCCTTGGATGCGTCGAAGATCATCTATGTTTCCGAGGAAGGCTTGCTGGATGAGAACCAGCATCGCATTGCGCAGTTGAGCGTCGCGGATGCCCGTGAGATGGCCAAGCGGAAGGACGCCAGCATGGACCCGAGCATGGCCTCGAAGCTCCGTCACGCCGCGCTCGCCGCTGGTGATGGCGTGCCGCGCGTTCACATCGTGGATGGCACCCAGGAGGAGGTTTTGTTGGCGGAGCTTTTCAGCAATGAAGGCGTCGGCACCATGATCCATGCGGATGATTACCAACAGATTCGCAAGGCCAAGATCACGGATATTCCCGTGCTGCTCAGCATGATGCGGCAGAGCGTGGAAGATGCGGCGCTGGCTCCGAGAACCAAGGAACAGATTCAGAAACGCATTCAGGATTTCTTCGTGCTGGAGCTGGATGGAAATCCCGTGGGCACCGTGGCTGTTCATGTTTATGAGATGCCGGACAAGGCGGTAGTGGCGGAGCTGGCGTGCCTCTTCGTGCGGCGTTCCCATAAGAATCAAGGTCACGGGCGGCGCTTAGTTGCCTTTGCTGAGGAGACCGCGAAACAACGCGGTGCTTCCACCGTGTTCCTGCTCAGCACCCAGGCTTCCCGCTTCTTTGAAGAGAAGATGGGCTACGTGGAAGTATCGCCCGAGGCCCTGCCGACTGAGCGTCGCGAGGCTTATGAGAAGAGTGGCCGGAACTCGCGGGTTTTGAATAAGAGGGTGTAGCTCAAAGGACGTAACTCATGTCCATGATAGGCGTCGGGCGCTGATGGAAAGTAGCAGCCGACGTGAGGAGGCTCTGATTCATACCGACTGACGTTAAAGCCAAAGAAGATCAATTGTCGCACCTTGTTCGCGTGGCTGGCGGCGAACAAGATGGGGTCGATGTTCTCTTCAGCCGTTGGTCGTCATTGGAGATCAGTTCGAGCCTCCTCACGTCGGCTGCTACAAGAGTGCACCGTCATAGACTGATTTGAAGTTGAAGAACTTTCTGCCTGACAATCGCCCTTCCTCCGCTTAGGTGGTATATGGGCGAAATACGTTTATCTCTGTCTTTTGATGATGTTCTCCTGCTCCCAGGATTGAGCAGTGTGCTTCCAGGTGAAGTGGAACTCGGCACGCAACTGACACCGGGCCTCAAGCTCAATATTCCGATCCTCTCTTCCGCGATGGACACGGTCACGGAAAGCGATCTCGCCATTGCGCTGGCTCGTGAAGGCGGCATGGGCGTCATCCATCGCAACTGCCCGATTGATTACCAAGTCGAGCAAGTCGTCCGCGTGAAGCGCTCCGAGAACACGGTGATTCACGATCCGCACATCGTTCATCCCAATACGACGCTGGCGGAGGTCTCCCAGCTCATGCGGGAAAAAGGGGTCAGCGGCTTCCCCGTTGTCGATGATCAAGGCGTGCTGCTGGGCATGGTGACGAGCCGGGACATGTGGTATATCGAAGATGGCGGAACCCCGGTGAGCAAGATCATGACACCGCGCGAGAAGCTGGCGGTGGGCGCGCCGGAAGCGGATTGGGCGGAAGCGTTAAAGACGCTTTACATCAACCGCATTGAGAAGCTGCCTTTGGTGAATGCAAATGGTCGATTAGTGGGGCTTATCACCAAGCAGGATATTGAGAAACGCCAAATGTTCACGAACGCGGCCAAGGACGCAGGAGGTCGGCTTCGCGTCGGAGCAGCGGTGGGAGTGGGCGAAGACTGCGTGGATCGCGCTTTAGCAATGCAGGCGGCGGGTGCGGATGGCGTCTTCATTGATGCGGCTACGGGGCACACCACTAGGGTGGCACAGGTGATCGCGAAGCTGCGCGAGGCGATGGGCGATGCCATGCCCATCGTGGCGGGTAACGTGGTCACGAAGCAAGGCGCAAAGGACCTGTGCAGCGCCGGAGCCAGCGCGGTGAAGGTAGGCGTCGGCCCCGGTTCCATCTGCACGACGCGCATCATCTCCGGCGTGGGGATGCCGCAGTTCACGGCCGTGCAGGATGTGTCGGAGATTTGTCGTCCTTTGGGAGTCGCAGTGATCGCTGACGGCGGCATTCGTTATTAAGGCGACATCGTCAAAGCAATGGCTGGAGGCGCGGATTGCGTGATGCTCGGATCGCTCCTTGCAGGCACGGCAGAAAGCCCCGGTGCGATGGTGAAATTCCAAGGCCGGACATTCAAGGAATATCGCGGCATGGGCAGCCTCAAAGCCATGCGTAAAGGAGCCGGAGATCGCTACGGCCAGAACTCCAGCGGCAAGCTGGTGCCGGAAGGCGTGGAAGCTCGTGTGCCGTTCAAAGGCCCGCTGGCCGAGGTGGTCTTCCAGCTTATGGGCGGTCTGCGCAGTGGCATGGGTTACGTCGGCGCAAACAATCTCAGCGAGCTGCGAGCCAAGTCAGAATTCGTTCGCATCACTGCTGGTGGTCTGAAGGAAAGCCATCCGCATGACATCGTGATCACGGAAGAACCAGTGAACTACGAAGTGGGCTGATCCACTGAGTTTTTAAACCGCTAATGGACGCCAAGTTTCGCTTATAAGTTTCTATAAAAACCGTTCAAATATTAGCGTCAATTAGCGAAGATAAGCGGTTTATAATCATCTACAACGCGAACACAAACGGGATGCCTTGCGCTTCCATCATTTTCTTTTCCTTGGCCAGATACTTCTCACCGAGCTTCGTGAAGCCACCCTCAGCGCGGAACTTGGCGAGGAATTCATTGATGTTCTTGCGCAGTCCCTCGTCCTCCTGACGAAGACCGATGGCCCAGACTTCTTCCTGCACGGGCTTCAGCATCGCGCGAGTGGTATCGGGATGACGCTCATGGTAGTTCATGAGCGAGAGTTGATCATAGACCCAGGAGTCCACGCCACCTTTCACGACTTCCAAAACACACGCAGTATCGGAGTCCAGATTCACCAGCGTCGCCTGGGGTAGATACTTTCTCGCGAACTGCTCGCCCGTGGTTCCAATGCGCACGACAACGCGTCGGCCCGGCGCCTTGAGATCCTCGAAGCTTTGCACCGTCGAGTCCTTGGATGCCAGCAAAGCGAGCCCCGTCTTCACATAAGGATCACTGAAGGCGATGGACTTCCGGCGCTCATCATTCGCAGTCATGGACGAGATGACGCAATCAATACTCCCCGATTTCAAAGCGGCGATGAGCCCATCGAAATTGATGTTACGGAACTCCACCTCCCGGCCCAAATGCTTGGCCAGTTCACGCCCCATCTCCACACTCACTCCGGTGAACTCACCCTTCTCATTCACCACTTCAAACGGCGGATACGTGGCATCCATCCCGATGACGAGTTTGTTGGATTTTGCGCAGCTAGCAACTAGCAAGGCCAAGGATAACATGAATGCGAGGCGGGTCAGCGTCATGCCATAGATTAACACGCATCTGGCCGCTGCAAACGCAAGATTGACTTCCCTTCATCAACCCGCAATTTCAGCCTCGGTCCACCACTTTCACCCTTTCCTACATGACTATCTGCCAAGAATCCGCCGATCTCACCACGCCCTTCGGCCCCATGCGCACGCATGTGTTCAGACCCGCGGCAGCGGGCAAATATCCGGGCATCTTGCTCTACTCGGAAATCTTCCAAATCACGGCTCCCATAGCTCGCACTGCGGCCTTGTTGGCCGGACATGGATTCATCGTGGCGGCACCGGAAATCTACCATGAGTTCCTGCCTGCGGGTGAGGTGTTGGCCTATGATCAAGCGGGTGCGGACAAAGGGAACGAACTGAAGACCGCGAAGGAACTGGCCAGCTACGATGCGGACTCGCGAGCCGTCTTGGACTATCTCAAAGCGCATCCAAATGGCACCAGCCATGTGGGAGTCATGGGCATCTGTATCGGCGGGCATCTGAGCTTTCGGGCTGCTGCGAAGAACCCTGATGTGAAGGCCGCTGTCTGCTTCTACGCGACTGATATTCACAAGCACAGTCTGGGCAAAGGCCTGTGTGATGACACGCTTCTCAGCATCAAAAACACCCACGCGGAGCTTTGCATGATTTGGGGCCGCC
>JANYJH010000303.1 GCA_025361865.1 Phragmitibacter sp. | reverse complement strand
GATTGGGTGGGCTTGGGACCGTCGTGGAAGTTCTGGCCACTGAGCTCAGCCGTCTGGGACAACATGTTACCGTCATCACCGATACTCCCAACGACGCACCGGACACCTTCCAGTTCACTGTGTTTCGCCGCCCCACCCGCTGGGCTTTGATCATAGCCGTTCGCAGTTGCGATGTCTTCGTTCATGCCAATGTCAGCCTGTGGGGATTTCTGCCCCTGTTGCTCGCGCCGAAACCGTGGGTCGCCACGCATCACGGCTGGTATGAAGACTTTCAACGGACAATCAAGCCGATGGACCGGGTGAAACGGTTCCTGATGCGTTATGCCAGTGCCAACATCTCCGTCAGCCACGCTGTAGATAGCTTTCTCGGACTGCACGGCCACGTCATTCCGAACCCTTACGACAGCACCCTTTTCAAACTGCACCCAGAGGTGCCCAAGGATCGGGACCTCATCTTCGTCGGACGGTTGGTCTCCGACAAAGGCGTGGATCTCCTGTTGGAAGCACTGGGCATCCTTGCATCCCGCAACCTCCGGCCGAATCTGACTATCGTCGGTTCCGGGCCCGAAGAAGCAGCCTTCAAGGACCAAACGAAACTTCTGAACCTGTCAGATCAAGTGGTCTTTGCCGGCCCGCGACGGGGCGAGGAACTGGCCCGTCTGATGAATGCCCACCAGATCATGGTCGTGCCATCACGGTGGAATGAGCCGTTTGGCATCGTCGCTCTGGAAGGCATCGCCTGCGGTTGTGTCCTCATCGGCTCCCAAGGAGGCGGGCTGGTCGAAGCCATCGGCCCCTGTGGGGTCACCTATCCGAACCTGAATGCTGGAGCACTGGCGGGCAAGATCCAGCAGGTCATGGCAGATCCTGATTTGCAAAAAGCTTGTCGTGCTTCAGCGCAGCAACATCTGCTATTGCATGAGAAATCACAGGTCGCACAAAGCTACCTCGACATCATTCGGCCTATCGCTGGTAACAACCGATGACACAGCTCATTATTCATTCTCCCAATAGCGTCTTCATGAACTTTGGCGTCCTCATCACGAATTACCAGGCTTGGCCAGTCACCGCAGAAACGATCAAAGCCGTGCTGGAGTTCGGGGGAGACGCCCTGACTGAAGTCCTGATAGTGGACGACTGCTCGGACGCCCCCCCGACATGGCCCATAGACAGCCGGGTGAAGATTCATCGCAACGCCACAAACCAGGGTTATGTGCGCAGTGTGAACATTGGTATGGCCCAGATACGGGAGGAATTGGTCGTGATGTTGGACTGCGATGCCCGCCCCCTGACACCGATTGCGGCTGTGATCGCGAAGGCTTTTTCGGAAGATGCAAAACTAGGTGCCCTTGGATTCATCCAGACTGATGACTCGAAAACTCTCAGGCCATCAGGTGAACCGGGACCTGCAGCGGTGGAGTTTGTCATCGGTCCTGCATTTTGGAGCCGTCTGCCACAGCGTTTGCGTGATTTCATCTCGCCTCCTGCGTCCTATCTCTGCCTTCATTCATGCTGTTTCGCCTTCCGTAAAAGCGCGTTCGAAGAAGTAAACGGTTTCGATGAATCCTTTGATTTTCTGGATGCCGACATGGACTTCAGTGTTTGTCTCAATCGGGCTGGATGGAAGACCGCCGTCACACCTGAAATCATCTGCTTCCATCTTGGTGGCGGCAGTCCACAGTCCACGACCACTCGAGTGCTACGGCTGCATCGGAACCGCTGGCAGTTGCTGAGAAAGCATGGACTGGTGCGACATGAAGCACTTTCTCGACTGCTGTTGACGATCAGACACATGGTCGAACTTACTGTGCTCTCACTTTTGTGGCTGACCTCACGATCAAAAGCACCTGAGTTGGTTGCCAAAATTCAATGTCGGCGCGAACTGATTCGTCGAGTATCAAATAACTACCAGGAATAACAAATAGGCATGGCTTTAACTACCTCTAACGCGGACCAATCCGCTCCACGCTCATTGCAAGCATTGATATCGGATGCGATTGATTTTGTCCGGACTTTTCTGCAATACATAAAAGTTTTCGGATTGCGGAGAATAATGATTTGGATCCGAGCCTGCCTGTTAAAACAACAGTTTATTGTAAGCATACCGATACCTGGCAAGCAGCGTTTGGTATGGCTGCGCGCAGGCACATCCGATATCGAAGTCTTCAAAAAGGTATTTATTGATTGCGAATACAGCCTGCCATTTGAAATGACACCCCGTAGTATTCTCGATTTGGGTGCCAACATTGGCCTGGCCTCTCTATTTTATGCACAGAGGTATCCTGCGGCAAAGATAGTGGCTGTAGAACCGTCACTGAACAATGTTGAAATATTGAAGCGCAACACCTTGGATTGGCCAAACATCAGAGTCGTCCAAGCCGCCGCTTGGAATACTGACGGAACCGTCAACTTGGTCGATCCTGGCATCGGGCATTGGGGCATGCAGGTTGCCGCGGCTGACTTGACAAGGGCACCCTCACCTGTCGCCGCCCTGACAGTGAGCACTTTGTTGAAGCAAAACGACATCGATCATCTGGACCTGCTTAAAGTGGACATTGAAGGTGCTGAAAAGGAGGTCTTTGAGACAAGCGACGAATGGATGAAGTGCGTTAGCGCAGTAGTGATTGAACTCCATGACCGTTACAAGCCGGGTTGCAGCCGGGCCTTCTTCAACGCCGCACGCCACCTGCCAGAGGAGTGTTGGGTTGGCGAAAACATCTTTGTCTGGAAGGCTTGAACCACCTCATTAAAGGGGTTCAAAAAGCAGCCATTTTTGGTAACTGACTCTTGGTTCGCCAACAGCAAGCTGCTTTTCATCATCACTTAAGAAGCTGATGTCTGCACTTGGGATACGATTGTTACCCTTAAAACTTACTTCTTCGATCCGGTGGGTGTTCTTAAACTGATTGATGAGCTTCAGATGCTTCTCCCACGGCGGGCCGTCATGGGATTCAACAATCATCGTAGCAGATTTTAAGGCCGGGACACACTGAGGATCCAGAAGTTCAAACTCAAAGCCCTCACAATCACATACAATAAAGGCCCGCTCAGCAAGATGACCCGCCAGCCACTGAACCGAGCAGTATCCGAACACTGACACGTTCTTGACTCCGTTGGCTCTCGCGACTTCAAGGGTGGCTTTTTGAGCCCAAGGGTCCGTGTCAAAGGCGATTACTGGAGTGTTCGGATGCCATGTGGCAAGACCAACGGCATAAAATCCAAACTTGGAACCCACATCGAGTATTTCTGAAAACGACCTTTCCTTTTGGCGAATGAACCAGGGACTGATTTCCTCCTCATAAGTTCCCAGAATAAAAGGCCCCATTTGCTCCATTTGGATCATTTCTGGTAGAATTAATCTAGGGAATAAACCTCCGAGCGAGCGATTGCCAAACCGATCCAGAAGTTTGCGGTTGACCTCCAAACAGCCCCATTTTTTCAACAATTTTTGACTTTGCTTTCTGCTTCGAACAGCAATCAAGCGCAGCCAGACCGAAGAAGGTAGCACAAATTGAATGGTCTCTTTGATGATTTTCTTAAAGCTCATAGCCCCATCCAAGCTCGTATCCACAATGGTTGTCAAGCTTTAAGCGGCAACAGCCATTCAATGCCTTGCATAGCAGACGATTGGATCAGCCTATTGGTTTTATTGTTCGCCATAGTCACCCCATATAATGCTGCTTCCCAAAGTCATTATTGCCCACGTAACTGGAAATCCCAACAGCAAGCAGGCGGCGCTCTGTCTCGCTGAAAACAGGTGGCTGATGGAATGTCACACCACTCTAGGCTGGGATGATCGCGCTCTTTTTTCAAAAGCACTCCCTACTCACTTTCGAACACAACTCCAGAAAAGGATGTTCCCCGAATTGGTCCGTCCTTTCCTGCGCCTACATCCCCTCTGGGAGTTGCTGCGCTTGGTTCTGAGGAACCGGACAACCCCCTTTTTTCAGAAATTTAGCGGAATCGATCACGTCGCCGAACGCTTTGACTATGCCGTGGCCAAGGCTGTAGGAACCAGAGTGAACCCCTGTGCCGTTTATGCCTATATGGACGCGGCAGAACAGAGTTTCAGAGCAGCCAAGAAACATGGTGGCCGGACGATTTACGAGCTTCCCACGCCTTACTGGCGCGCAACGCGTGACATTGTTCGCGCAGAAGCCGCGTCTCAACCAGCTTGGGCGGCCACCCTGCCAGCACTGGACGAGGACAGTCCGAAGATGCAGCGCCGGGATCGCGAATTGCAACTGGCAAATCTAATCCTTGTTCCCAGCAAATTTGTGAAGGATAGTCTGGACCAAGCTCCGGGAATCAAAGCCAAGATTGAAGTGATTCCCTATGGATGTCCTCCTTCTTCGGAAATTCCAAGGAAGCAGAGATCCGTCGGCCAGCCTCTGCGCGTGCTGTTTGTGGGGAGCCTGAACCATGGCAAGGGACTCTCCTACTTGGATGATGCGATGCGCCGTATCGGCGGGAAGGCCATCCTGACGGTCATTGGCACCCCTACGAGTTCGCTCCCCTGCCCCGCGCTAGGTTCCTTTCTCGCTCAGCATTGCCATTTATCCGGACTGTCCAACGCCGAAGTTCTCCTGGAAATGCAAAATCATGACGTGCTGGTTTTGCCCAGCCTTTATGAAGGGCTTGCCCTAGTGGTTCTTGAGGCAATTTCGCAAGGACTGGCCGTGATCACGACACCGCAGTCAGGTGTTGAAGGCCTGCTGAAACATGGAGAAGAATGCCTGATCATTCCTCCTCGTGACGCAGGACAATTGTCCGACAGTTTGGCGGAGCTCAGCGATAACCCTTCCATGTTGACCCAAATTCAAACGGCCTCCTTTGCCGCAAGCATGAGATTGTCATGGAATCAATACCGTCAAACATTGCGTTGCAGCCTCGAAAAGGTATTCTTGTAGTGACATGCATTCGTAATATCACCTAGTGCCAGGGTGCAAAAAGATATTGTGTAACCAAATGCCAACCTCCAGTTTTTCCGCCCTTAAACTCAAGCTTTTCTCATGAAGAATCTCCCCATTGACGTCCTGATCCTCATCGGGTTTTTCGGTTCGCTTATTATTGTCTTTCTATCAATGATGGACTGGCGGCGATCAGTTTATGCCGCGTTGGTAGTCGCTCTCTTTGAAGGAGCTATAAGAAAGTGGCTTCTGCCTCAGGCCTCCGAACTGGTTTATTTCTTGAAGGACATCATTCTCCTTGGAGCTTATTGCAAATTCTTCCTGGCACCGGACCTCGATGTCCGCAGATGGAGACTGGATGTGCCAGCGGGACTCATTATAGCCATCTGCTTCATGGTGGTGATGACCGGAGCCTTCAACACCAATATTGGCTCGCCCATTCTGGCGGCCTACGGGGTCAAAATCTACCTGTGGTATCTGCCGTTAGCCTTCATGATTCCCTATCTCTTCCGTAGCGACAAAGAAATGGCCAACGTCCTCTTTGTTTACTCGCTCTTCGCCATCCCCATCTGTCTGTTGGGCATCGCTCAGTTTTTTGCCGGGCCTGAATCTTGGATCAATGTTTACGCCCGAACCCAGTTCGTGGAGATGCAACAGGTTTCCACTTTCGGTGCCGGGTCGGAAAAATCCCGCATTACAGGCACTTTTTC
>JANYJH010000283.1 GCA_025361865.1 Phragmitibacter sp. | reverse complement strand
GCCATCGCGTCCTCTCCACTAGGCTGGGGCGTTCTTCAGTGGGAGACAGGTTTATGGCCGAAGCTGATCAAACCGATGATCCTTTCGCCAGTCATCGGCTTCGTGCTCGGCTTCATCCTCATGGCCTTGCTCAATATGCTGCTTTTCAAATCGCGACCTTCCTTCGTGAACAAGCTATTTGGGAAACTGCAAATCCTCAGCGCAGGCTTCATGGGCATCAGTCACGGCACCAATGACGCCCAGAAAACAATGGGGATCATCGCCTTGGCTTTGGTCACTGGCACGCACACGGGTGCGTTTGATCATATGCCTGCGTGGCTCTCGTTTCTTCATCTGGAGAAGAACGCGAAGGGTGAATTTCCCATCCCTGACTGGGTCATCATCGTCTGTGCTCTGACAATGGCGGCGGGCACGGCGGGCGGCGGTTGGCGGATCATCAAAACGATGGGGCACAAGATGGTCAAACTCATGCCAGTGAATGGTTTTGCAGCGGAAACCGCCGCCGCTTTGGTCATTCATGGAGCCAGCACAATGGGCATCCCACTCTCCACCACGCATGTCATCAGCACCAGCATCATGGGCGTCGGCGCATCCCGCCGTTTAAGCGCCGTGAAATGGGGCGTCGTCCATCGCATTGTTTGGGCTTGGGTGCTGACGCTGCCCATCACCGGGCTCATGGGCTTCTGGGCCTGGAAGCTGATGAAGATGCTGGGTGGTGCGAGTTAGGAGTCGCAGGGAGCGCGGAGGTTCGCTACGCGGCTTCCACTCATAAAAAAGTATCAGTTCTTTGAATAAGCCCAAAAGAGCCTCCGTCGAATGGGTCACGGATAATCCCGTTCGACCTATGAAAAAGATACTCATCCTCCTTGCTACCCTTGGCGTCATGACCTTCACCACCGTGACCGCTGACGCTCATTGTGAATCCCCTCGCCGCCTTGTTGGTTACACGCATTGCGGACTGCCCATCTACTCCTATTATGAGATTCGCGGACGTTCCCGTTGCGGCGAACCGATTGGCGAATGGGTCACGCATTACCCCAGCTCATGTCATTGTCGTGATCGTCACTCAGGGCATGAAGAACATTACGGCAGACACAGTGGCTTCCATTTCTTCTTCAGTCTGTGATTTGATCAAGTTCCATGAAGCGGCCTAAAGGCCGCGCTCCATAAAAAAGGCCCACCAGTAAAGGTGGGCCTTTTTCAATAAATGGGTCAGTTTAGACTAGGCAGAAGGGCCTTCGCCGCGTTCTGCGGGCTTGTTGAGCTGGAAGCGGAAACGGATCTTACCGCGCTTGGCAGCGGAACGGGCTTTGCGCTTGGACTTCTCAGTCGGAGTCTCGTGGGCGCGGAGGCGGCGCACTTCTTCGAGGATACCTTCGGTTTCAAGTTTCGTCTTGAGACGTTTAAGGGCGCGATCTACAGGTTCGCCTTTTTTGACTTGGACTTCGGGCATGAGAGACAGTTAGGTTTAGAGTTGAAGGGTGAAAACGGGCTGGGAGAATACGCCCTTGTTAGAAGTGGTCAAACAAAATGATGGGCTGTTGCACACTCGACTCCTGTGCTATTCATTACCTAATCACCCATTCATTGATGAAAACACGCCTAATTACCCTAGTTGTCGCCGTCTTGGCATCGTTCACAGTCCTCGTTGCCGGACCTGCAAAAATCACTGACATCAACGTAGCACTGACGACGGCGAAAGCCGAGAACAAGCTGCTCTTCCTCCAGTATGGCCGCGAAGCCTGCGGGAACTGTCAAGCGTTGCGCGCCTTGGTCTCCACTCACAAATTACAGCTTTCGCCCTCCAAGTTCGTTTATGCGGATGTGAATTGCGATGACTCGGGCACGAGCAAGATTTTCCGCGAGAAATTCAAGGTCAGTGGCAATACCCTGCCTTTCGTAGTCGTGGTTGCACCTGATGGAACCCAGCTTGCCGCGCGCACCGGATATGGTGATGCGCCTGAATTTACCAAGCTGATTCACGACGCCCAGAAGGCGCTGAAGAAATAAGCCGCGCAGGTTTGAGTCGCTGCAAACAGAAAAGACCGGACTCCTTCACAGGGTGGTCCGGTCTTTTCGCAATCAGACGTTGGCTTTATCAGTCATGTAATCTTCTGTGGATTTCACGAAGAATGTCCAGTGGCCCGTGTTCGTGTTCCCGCTCTTCATGCTCACGGTAGTGTGATTCACGCTCAAATCCCGTCCGTTCAAGGCAACCCACGGTGTCCTCAAAACGCTCGATCTTCCGATGAATGCCATGAGCCTCGGCCTCGTCTGCTTCATGTTCCACCCGACGCAAGGCCTGACGCACGTTGCTGAAGCTTTCCCGCAGGCGACAAGGCTCCGCAAAACCTTCTGTCTCGCGATGCAGACGACTCGTGACGGATTGGAGTGTGAAAAGCGCCTCCAAAAGTTCTGACTCCTCACGGCTTATGCTGTGACCGCGATGCCATTCACGAAGCTGAGTCTGGTAGTCAGAGACCAGCTCCGAAGCAAGGCAGTTCAGGGTATCGACATGGCGCTCGGCATCGCTGTGGGATTCGTGAGCGTTGATCTTGCCGCTGAAAAGGATGCCAGCGACGAGCATCGTAATAACTGATGTTGGTTTCATGTGAGATGAGAAGGTTGTTCTCAGCTTCATGGACGGGTCCATTTCATTTCTTATTCAACCAATTCGCAGTGCTTGCGTAAAGTGTGCATTGATCGTAAACAGCATGCCGCCATTGCCATCAGTTGTTTTCCATCGTTCCTTTACTTTTCCCTATGAAGATAGCGCTCCTCATCACCCTCCTTCTCACCGCGGTATTCGCGAATGCGGCCCCACCTGAATACAAGCCGGAGAAGGGTGAACACATCGCCTTCGTCGGTGGTTCGGCAGCGGAACGCATGAGCCTCTATGGCAACTTTGAAACGCTGCTCCATTCACGTTTTCCGCAGCTTGAACTGGCGGTGCGGAACTTCGCCCGGCCTGCGGATGAAGTGGGACTTCGTCAGCGCCCAAACGATTACACCTTGCTCGACGATCCTCTCGCGGTCTTCGGCCCGGACACTTTTATCTGCTTCTTCGGCTTCAATGAATCCTTCGCAGGTCAGGCTGGAATCGAGAAATTCAAAGCCGACTACGAGAAATACCTTGATGAGATGACGAAGAAGTATGGCCGCAATGGCAAGGCCCCGCGCTTTGTGCTCGTGTCCCCGCTGGCCTTTGAAGATGCCGGGAATCCCTTCATGCCAAAGGCTGCGGAGCGGAATGCGGACCTGCGTCTCTATGCCGATGCCGCAGCCGAAGTGGCCAAGAAGCGTGACTTGGTTTTCGTGAATGTATTCAATGCCACCGAGAGCCTGTTCGCGCAGCAGCCCGGTCTGCAATACACGATCAATGGCGCGCATGTGAATGAAGAGGGTGACCGCGAAGTGGCGCAGTTGATAGACCGCGCTTTGTTTGACACCTCGAACCCTGCTGAGCCCGGCCAGCCAGCTTTTGAGAAGCTTCGCGCCGCAGTGAATGACAAATCATGGAACCATGCACAGGACTACCGCATGTTGAATGGTTGGTATGTTTATGGGGGGCGCCGGACTCTGGATACGGAAACCTTCCCGTCTGAAATTGCCAAGCTGCGCAAGATGGTCGCCGTGCGTGATAAGGTAGTGTGGTCCCTCGCTCAATGTAAAAAGATCAAGCCCGATGACAGCCAGACGGGCGAAATCTTCGTTCCCCAAACGGGCTTCGGCACCAAGCCCTATTCCGAGCCAAAAGAGCTGAAATACCTCACGCCGGAAGAGGAGATAGCCACCATGCAGGTGCCGGAAGGCTACGAAGTGCAACTCGTCGCCAGCGAACGTGATTTCCCTGAACTCATCAAGCCGGACCAGCTCAACTTTGACAACAAAGGCCGTCTCTGGGTTTCCTGTATGCCCACTTATCCGCAGTGGAAACCGGGTGATCCAAGACCGAATGATCGCCTGCTGATCTTCGATGAGATCGACGAGAAAGGCCGCTCACATAAATGCACGACCTTCTATGACAAGCTGACCTGCCCCACCGGTTTTGAGTTCTGGAATGGAGGCGTCATCGTCGTGGATGAGCCGCGCCTGATCTTTCTCAAGGACACTAATGGCGATGATAAAGTGGATGAAGTAAAAGAGCTGTCTGATGGCTGGGCCACGGATGACACGCATCATACCATTAATGCCTTTGAATGGTCCAATGGCGGCCTGCTGCATATGTTGGAAGGCGTCTCGCTAAGCACCGCCGTCGAGAACATCTGGGGGCCGATCCACAACAGTAACACACCTGGCTGCTATGTCTTCGACCCACTTACGCAGAAGACGCGTCGCTTCATGACGCCGGGTTATGGCAATCCTTGGTGCTACGTTTTCGACAAGTGGGGACAAGGCATCGTCGGCGACGGCACCACGCCGCAACAGCACTGGGACACGCCTTTGAGCACCGCTCCTTATGCCCGCCGTAAAGGGCTCAATACCATTTTTAATGGCGAAGGCATGAGGCCGAACGTGGGCAATGAATTTATCACGACGCGCCAATTTCCCGATGAGGTGCAGGGCCAGTTCATCTTCGCCTGCGTCATCAATATGCACGGCCTCACGACCTTCAAACTCGAAGACGACGGCGCTGGCTTCAAAGGCGAACGCCGCAAGAAAACCGTGAACGGTAAGCAAGTGCCTGACGATTTCCTGGCCAGCACCGATGCCAACTTCCGCCCCACCGATCCACAGGTCGGGCCTGATGGCGCGATCTACTTTGGCGACTGGCATACGGCCTTGCTCGGTCATATGCAATACTCCCAGCGTGATCCGAATCGCGATCATGTGCATGGCCGCATCTTCCGCCTCATCTACAAAGGCAAGCCGCTCCTCAAGCCCGTCACACAGTTTGGTAAGCCCGTCACTGAGCTGCTGGATCAGCTCAAAGAATACGAGGCCCGCACCCGCTACCGTGCTCGTCGCGAGCTGCGTGATCGTCCCACCGCAGAGGTCCGTGATGCCGTCAAAGCGTGGGTCGCAAAACTTGATGTGAGCGACAAGGAATATGAGCATCATCTCTGCGAAGCCCTCTGGGTGTTGCAAGGTCATCACGCCGTGGACGAGGCTTTATTGAAGAGCGTTCTCGGTGCGAAGACTGGCGAAGCCCGCGCTGCCGCCACCCGCGTCCTAGCTGACGAATGGCCCTTCATTCCGAACGCGATGGAACTCGTCAAACCGATGGTCACGGATGCTTTTGCCCGCACTCGGGTCGAAGCCATCCGTGCCCTGAGCTTCATCCAAACGAAGGAGTCCGTGGAGACCATCCTGCTCGCCACCGCCCAGCCTCGCGACTACTGGATTGACTATACCTTGGAGATGTCCCTCGGAGCACTAGAAGCCGTTTGGAAGCCTGAGCACAAAGCCGGAACCATCGCTCAAGGGAACCCCACCGGCCTCGCCTATCTGAATGAAATGGAGCTGCTCTCCAAGCCGGAAGGTGCCGCCGCCGCAGCTTTGAAAAAGTATCTGGCCAACAGCAGCATGACCCAGAAAGATCGTGACAAGGCTCATGCCGAAATCGCGAAAGCCAAGGGCAATCCTGACACGGGCAAGGCCGTCTTCCGCCGCATCTGCATCGCCTGTCATAAGATCTTCAATGAAGGACTGGAGTTCGGCCCCATCCTGAACGGCGTCGGCTCACGCATGAAGAAGGAGGACATCGTCGAGTCCATTTTGGAGCCCAATGCGAAGATTGATCCGAAGTTCATCACTACCAATATCGAGACCACCGCTGGCCTCTCCATGACCGGCTTCGTGGATAAGGAAGACAACGACACGCTCACGCTGCGCATCGCGGGAGGCGTCTTGCAAACCTTCAAAAAGAGCGAGCTGCGAAAGCGCGAAAGCCTAAAGCAAAGCTCCATGCCGGAAGGCTTGGCCAACACCATGTCCGCTGGGGAATTCATCGACCTCGTCGAATTTCTTTACAGTTTGAAAGCGCCGCAAAAGTAAACGCCACCCCTACTAACTCAACTCCCTCAAAGCCATGAAATATCTCCTAGCCCTCTTCATCGCGCTCCTCATCGCCATACCCGTCTTGCTCAGCGCCAAAC
>JANYJH010000275.1 GCA_025361865.1 Phragmitibacter sp. | reverse complement strand
GCTTCGTTTTGTTGACGATGATTGGCAGTCCAGTGGTTGTGGCAGCGCTAGACGCAAAGTTCAAACTCGGAAAAGTATGGGGCTTATGGCTTGACCTGCTTTTGCTTCCCCTAGGGCCATTCACATGCCTCATAATGATCTTTTCACTCGGCCGCGGGTGGGTCTCGCGGCTCATGAGTGCTTCATGGCTCGTGTTTCTCGGAGAACTAAGCTTCACTATCTACTTAGTTCACACGCCTTTGATTTGGGCAATGCAATCTAGTCCAACCACGAGTTCGAAGCTGTGGATTATTACAGCGGTATTTTGGATCAGCGTCTTTCTGTTAGCGCACATAATCCATGTCGTTTGGGAACAACCGTGGAGGCGGTTCTTCCGCAATATTCTTTCATCTACCCCAAATAAAACTATTCCTGATCAAATCTTCGCTCACTTTCCTTGGAAGACTCGCTGGAAGCTACCCGCCGTAGAATTTGCAGTTCTGACGATATTGATTTCCACGGTGCTATGGGACAAGTATTTCCGGCTTCACTTACACATCCTCACCGAGACTCAGGCTACAAAAATAACACATAGAAGTTTGCGTGGCTTGCGCGGCCTGCAATTCGGCGATGGCTTTGCCTTGGAGGGAATCCTGCACCAATGGACGGATTCAGGTCTCCAACTCCAGCTTGTCTGGCGCAGCCTGAAGAATCAACGGTTGGATTATGTAATCGCTGTCCATTGCATCGATCACGATGGAAAACTGCTTGGCGGTGCCGATTACCCTCAGGAGATGAACCGACGGCCCATTGCCAGTGGTGACTTATGGGTAGATACGGTCACGCTGAGAAAAGACCAGCTTAAAGAAGCCACGAGTATCGGACTGGGAATGTATCGTCTCGGAGAAGACCTGATTCCGATAGACCGTGGCACGCGCGACTGGCGTGACAGGCGGTTGCTAATCGACATTGAATCCCAAATGTCCACTCCGGCCAAACCCGTTTCCGCAAAATGATTATTCAGTGCCCAAGGCTTGCGCGTAAACTCAAGACTGAGTATGACTTATGAAATGATGACGGAGGAACAATGGCAGAGCTTTCACATCAATGGTTATCTGCACCTTGGAGAGGTGCTGACTGGTGAAGAAGTCGTTGCCCTGAAGCAACGAGCGAATGACTTGGCTCTTGGCGTGGTGAAAAATCCTGACGTGCAGTTCCAGCGAGATACAGGCGGTGCTTATGAGGATCTCCCCGCTGCAGTGCCACAATTTGACAAAGGCACCCTCCTTTACCGAAAGATTCAAGGACTCGAGAATGACGAGCTTTTCCTGCGTCTGATCAAAAAACCAGTGTGCCTAAATGTATGCGCTAAGATTTATGGTCGGCACGCAGCCATCTCGCTCTTCCGTGCGATGATCATGAACAAGCCAGCGGGTCAAGGAACCATCCTGCCCTGGCATCAGGACGGTGGTAATGTCTGGGCGCTCGATCGCGATCCGCTCGTCACGATCTGGGTTGCGCTGGATGATGCCACGCCTAAAAACGGCTGCATGGACTGCATTCCCGGCAGCCATCGGCTTGGCCTTCTCAGCTTATACGGGAGCATTGTGTCAGATGAGCATGTGCGGCAGTATTGTCCTCCTGACTTGGTTCATCCACTGGAGGTAAAGGCTGGCCACGCGGTCCTCATTCACAACTGGCTCATCCACCGCTCCGGCGTGAATCCCTCGCCCGAGCCGCGCCGAGCGTTCACAATGTGTTGCATGGATGCCCGGACCCGCAGCACACTCACCGGGCACCATTTTCCTATAATCAAGGGATCGCTGCCGGAGGAATCCGAGCGTTTCTTGAAGCAGATACAGGATGAGCTGGCAACGTTACGGCGGAGCGCCGACGAAGCCACAGAATACGCGAGAAGCCTTGAAGCAGAAAATAAGACCCTGCGGCGAATGCGCGAGGATGCCGAGAAATACGCGGAAAGCCTAGAAGAGATGCGCCAAGAGGCCGAGAAATATGCGCTGAGCCTAGAAGCGGAGCGCACACTATTTTTACAGAAGGAAGCCGAGCGGAGGGAGCGCGAGGAGTTGAAGCGTGCAGCGAAGCTCGAAGCAGAGCAGAAGAAACTGGCGAAGACTGGATCGTGAATTTGATGAAACTGCTGCTTATCGCCGATGTCTCTGGCCGCACGGCACATGTCGGCGATGAGGCGATGCTGGAGGCAAACATCAGCCTCTTCCGCCGCCTACTGCCCGGCTGTGAGATTACAGTCGCAGTAGGCAAAGGATACGACGGTAGCCGCCTGGGAGTAGAGATGGTGCCACGCTTGGAATTTTCGCCGCACTCAGAAGTCGAACGTGAAAAACTACTGGAGTCTTTGAAGATAGGATCGCATCTTGATCATCCGGCGGTCATCGCCGCTTGCTCATGTGATACGCTCATTATTTCCGGCGGCGGCAATCTCAGCAGGAGTTGGCCTCAGCATATCTATGAACGCTCCGCCATGGCGCAACTCGCGGCATCTAAGGGAGCGAGGATCATAATGGTCGGACAGACGCTCGGTCCAGACTTTTGTTTGCGCGAACGTGAGCTGTTATCCGAACTGTTGCGACATTCCATCTGGACAGGACTGCGTGAGACATATTCTTATGCGCTGGCGCTAGAGCTGGGTGCTGACATCGGAACACTCTCGTATCAGTTGGACGACGCGGTGTTTCTTGAGTCCGATCCACTTCCTAAAGATGTCTTGGCAAAGCTCAAAATGCCTAGGTCCCGGCCTTGGATCGCCGTGACTGTGCATCCAATTGGTGATGCGAGTGTTCATAATCCGGTCGTCGCACGGCTTGCTTCTTGCCTTCGATCCATCGCAAATGCAACAGCGGCGGACATCGTCTTCATTCCACATGTCTCGTTTGAAACGCAAGAAGAGCCCCTTGGCGACGAGGCATTCGGCGAGGCGCTTGCTCGTGCGCTCTATAGCAATCCTACCCTGCGCATCGCTCCAGTTCTGCCCGCCGCACAGGCGCTCTGGCTCACGCAGCAGTCCGCGCTCGTCATCAGCACGCGCTATCATCCGCTGGTGTTTGGACTGGCGGGTGGTGTGCCCGCCATCGGACTTTGGAGTGATGAATACACGCGCCGTAAAATTCAAGGCGCGCTCATCCATGCCAGCAGACCCGAGGAGGCCTTGGAACTTCAAGATGCGCTCGCAGGTCGGTTGGTGACGAAGGCTCTGGACCTTTGGCATACACGCAGCGCGTTAAAGGATGAACTTCAGGCACGCATCACGACTTGGCGCGAAGATGAGAAAGAGCGCATGACAAGACTCGGCGAATGTCTGAAATGTCTTCCCAATTAAAGGAGTAGGACTAAGCGCGCGCATCACGTTCACAACCGTGATGCACCAACACTAAGCGTGCCTTGATACGTATCTCGTCAAGAATAATAAGTCGGCAACATAAAGCGTAACCCTTTAGTGTTAGTGTGGTGCACTCAAGAGGACTCGAACCTCTAACCTTCTGATCCGTAGTCAGATGCTCTATCCATTGAGCTATGAATGCATATTTTGCAGATGGTGTTCCGCAGGAGACAGATACTAGCCAAGAGCCGTGGATTGTCAAATACGACTGGGGATTTTTTGAAGCTATAGGGACGGCGGCGGCATTCCCTTGGCTGACAGATCCATCGCCTTCTCTAGGTTGACGATGAAGGGCTCCAGTTCGTAGTGCTTGGCCGGAACGAATGATGGATTCTCCAGTATCTTGAGCACCACTTTCCAAGCGAGATCGACCAGCGGTGGATTGAAAACCGTCGCGTCCAACTCAGATCGCACCACCATCTGCACGCCACCGGAGCGTCCGACAAAGCCATCCACACCCATCACCAGCATTTGCTCGCGCTGCTCCATGCTCAGGGCCTTCAACGTTTCATGCGCAGCCTTAGCCATGAAATCCGAATGTGCGAAGACAATATCAAAGGGCTTCTGCAATCGAAGAGCTTCCGTCATTCTGGCCTGGGTATCTTTTGCATTCCAGTTGCCCGGTGCCTGATGGACAAGGTGGATTCCGGGAGCAAGAGCTATGGCCTGAGCAACCCCCTCACTACGGGCCTTGGAGACTCCACCCGATGCATCGCCCGTAATCTCGACGATGCGTCCAACCGCCTCCAGCTTGCCTTCATCCTGAGCCTTCTTTTTCAGGGCTTCAACGATAAATTGGCCAGCGAGCGTGCCGATCTTATGCTCGTCTGTAAAGATGGAAGTGGTCACCTGCAAGTCTGTCATATCATGCCCCAAGGCGATAACTTTCACGCCTTGTTTCAAGGCTTGTTGTATCACTTCATGCAGTGCTGGCGCGTCTTCGGTGAACAGAAGAATGACCTTCGGATGATCAGCCAGACTGGCTTTGATTTGCGCTATTTGTTGATAAGACTCCCCAAGTGCATCTAAAAAAGTAATGCTTAAACCAGCGCGTTGACGGGCGAACTTCTGTAAGGTCAGCGCCCTCGTGTAAGTCATCGGCTCAAGGGTGCTCTGAGCGCTCACTATGATTTTGATCGTCTTACCGTTTTCGTTTCCTGCATCATTAAGTGCCGAGGCGGTCTTGGTGGCGTCATCGGCTGCTTCGGAAGCAAGCACTTCGGGGTCATGCGACCCAAGACGTTTATTCTCTTCACAACCCGTTAGCACGCAGATGACCAGCACCATTATCCAATGAAGGAAGAATTTCGTGATCACAGGACACGTCTGGTTCCGCATTTTTAGAGAAGTTTTTTACTCAATTGCCAGTCATCATCGAAGTCATTTCTAAATGAACTGGCGACCCCTACGAGAATCGAACTCGTATCGCATCCGTGAAAGGGATGTGTCCTAACCGTTAGACGAAGGGGTCGTTAGCGGGCAGATAAAATGAACGGATCTGGCGTTTGCGCAAGCACTTTTTCATCATCAATATTGCCCAATCTTCTCCACGGGGATTCGCTCAAAGCCCAGCTTCCACACAGGAGAGTCTTTCTTTAAACGATAGTCATCTTTTTCAGCGTTCTCAAACAAAGGCTCTGCTACAACGCTGCCCTTATCCCAGCCATCGCCTTGCCAGCTCTGCCATTGATCGAGCGGCGTGGCCTCGCGAATGGTCACGTCTTTGATCGCGATGGTTCCTTTCTCACCACGGACATCCACGCGCAGCCAAAAGTCCTTCATCCAGTCCTTCCACTGCGGCTCAGTCTTCGCAGGCATGGAGCCTATGAACTCGATCTCCTGCCACTCTGGAGTTAGAGAGGATGATTTCGAGCTGGTCTGCCAGTAGCCTTTGCCGTTCTCGAAAACGCCGAAGGAAAAGTCAGCCGCCAGATCGGGGCCGTTAGCTTTCACCTTCAATCGCACACGATAAGCGCCGCCGAGCTTCATCGGGATATTCGGGCCGTGGAAGACCGTGTGGGAGTTCTTGGGATCTTCACCTGCGGCGGCATCAATCACCAATGCTCCTTCTTGCACGACGCCTTTCACGTTAGCGTTCGCGCGATGATTAAAGCCCCATCCCTTCGGGGTTTTACCAGTGTCCGTTTCTTTGAAGAACCCAGCTCCACTGAGCAAATCATCGCCCACATCTGCTCCCGCGTGTGACACCGGTGTCCGCACGGCTTGGCCACCGTTCCAGATGAGGTTTTGACCAATCTCGTTATGCTCGGGTCGCACATTTCGGAAGTCCACATAGCGGATACTGGCGTCCTTCCACGCGATGATATTTCGCTCAATGATGTTCCCGCTCATCATGGTGCCATCAGGGAAGAAGGAGTTACGCGGGTCGATGTCCATGCCGCGCAGATTCTTCCATGCGGGCTCGTCCTTCACACTTTCCCAGCCTTTGACCATGGTCGGCAGGTGGTCTTTGATGTAGTGCTGCTCACGGGACCAGCCGTCGTATTCCACCTGCTTTTCCTTACCATCCACGAAGATGTTATTGGTCACGATACAGTCGCGCGCGTTGTGCAGGTGCAAGATGGCGCGACCACTGCGGGCGACGATGTTTCCGATGATGTCCACACCTCCGGTGTTGTCGTCCATGTAGATGCCCCAAGTGAAGAACGGATGCACCAGCCCGGCCTTCTCCTGACCGACTCCCAGCGTATCCGTGATGAGGTTATAGCGAATGATAGAACCGCGTGAACTGATCCAGTCGCGGCCACCCGTATAGATCGCGCCGCCGTCCTGAGTCTCCTGCACCATGTGATCCATGAGGTTGTATTCGATGATCAGATTATTCCCTCCAAACTGCACCGCCATGCGTGGGCCATGGTGAATGTGGTTGTGCGAAACGACGTTCCCCACCCCGCCCAAGCTGACGCCAGCCGCGTTCTTGTTCAGGACGCCGATGTGGTGGATGTGGTTGTTGTCCGCTACGTTGTGCGCTGAGGTGAGTGTCTTGCGATCACCACCTCCGAGGCCGATGCCTGCGCTTCCCACGAAGGAAATCTCATTGCCCACAGCGCTGTTTTCGTGGCCGCCTTGAATGGAGATGCCGGAGCCATTGAACCCGCCGCAATGTGAGATCGTGCAGGCCTCCACCTTGCAGCTCTCCGTGTTCTCCAATGCCAGTGCCGTTCCGACACAACCGTGGAAGGTCAGCCCGCGCACCATGACATTTTTGGTCCCCTGTTTGATACGAATGAAGCCGTCGAGTGTGGGGATGCGAACTTCGCTTTTATCGAGCGGCATCGGCGGCCAGAAGTAGAGCGTGTGCGTCCGCTGATCCAGATACCACTCGCCGGGTGAATCCAGTTCCTCCAGGGCGTTCTGCAAGTGGAAGCGGTTGTTCGGATGCAGGTCATAGCCGCAATCCTTCGCCAGAATGAGCTTCCGGTTCACCTCATCAAAACCCTTCACCGGCACGAGCCAGTTCCACCAACCGTAGAACGCGAAGATGTCGATTTCCACGTCCTCCGGATGCGCCCAATGCCGCACGTCCTTCTCTGCGAGATAAAGCTCACTCTTCCACTTATGACCCTCGTCCTTTCCTTTCGGGACCTCTTGAACAAAGGCCCAACCGCCATAGAGCGGATCATTCGCATCATAGTTCGGCCAACGCGCCAGAATCTGCCGTTCGCCATTCAGCAACAACTGCCGCACGCTGATCTTCTCCAGCCCGAGGCTTGTCACATCTGCTTTCAGGATGCTGCCCTCATGCTTCTTGAAGCCTTCCACCTTCTTCGCGCCCAGGAATTCCGGCTTGTCTCCGTCGGCAGCTATGATGATTAAATCACTGTCCATCGCATCAAGCTGGAGCGGCTGGAGCACTTCATAGATGCCCGCGTGAACGATCACCTGCACGGCTTCTTTCGCCCCGCCCTGCTTGATCTTGCGCGCCTCATCCCGCGCCCGCTGGAGCGTGGCAAAAGGGGCGCTCACAGTTCCGGCAGCCGCATCGTTCCCTGTCGGGGCAATGTGAATCTCAGCAGCGAGTCCTGGCGATCCGGTGAGAGCAAGCGCGAATAAAAGTAGAAGGGAGGATTGCATGGTGTGGAAAAGGCTCATTGGAATGCGTAGGAAGTCAGGTCAATACCGGAATCAATTAGCAAGCGGAGGTATTTCCAAAGCAAGCTGGTGCAAGTGTCAATGCTCGGTATCGTTCATCAGCAACCTTATTCCAAATTATTATCCCGCCTCATGGATCTGCATCTCATCAAAGACTACATGGTCGAACACGCCTCTGCGACCCAGGTCACGCTCTACATCACGATCTTTACCACTCTCTGGCTTTTTGAGAATCTCTCCTCTGCCGAACCCTTGGGGCACAAATGGCGGCACACATCAGTAAACGCGCTGCTCATCTTCTCGGCGCTTCCGCTTCAGCTTCTGCTGACGCTACTGCTCATTCCACTCGCAGGCTGGGTCAGCGGTCATCACTGGGGGTTGGTCTATCTCTTTCCGAATGCCTCTAGCCCTTGGGTTAAATACGTCCTCATGTTCATCGCACTGGATTTCCTGGACTACGTTTATCACCGCACGATGCACCGCGTGAACGGGTTTTGGAGATTCCATCTCGTCCATCACACGGACATGAAAATGGACGTTTCCACCACGGTCAGAGAGCATCCGGGCGAGACCATTCTGCGGAATTGCTTCCTCTTCTTCTGGGTCTTCATCACCGGGGCTTCCGTGGAGATTCTGATCTTGCGACAGACCTTCCAGAGCTTCTCTAATATCACCTCTCACACCTCATTCCGACTGTCCCCGAAAACCGCTCGCGTGCTCGGCTGGCTCTTTATCACTCCGAACCTTCATCACGTTCACCATCACTTCCGGTTACCCTACACGAACTGCAACTACGGCGATGTCTTCAGCATCTGGGACCGTCTCTTCGGAACCTTCACCGAGCTTCACGAGGACGAAACCGTGTTCGGTTTAGACACTCACATGGATGAGTCTGTGGCTGGAAACTATCTCGGCGTGGTCGCCATGCCTTTCCGCAAATCACCGTTTCATGCCAAGCCGGAGATCAGCGAAGACTTGGCCCTGCCTGCAGAAGGGTCTTAGAGGGACTTCAGTTATCTCACCAACCAAGTCGCCAGCGCTAGGAATGTGCCCATGCTCACCACATCAGTGGCGGTGGTCAGGAAGATGCTGGATGCGGTAGCGGGATCAGCACCGAACTTGCGCAGCGTAAGCGGGATGATGGCTCCCGCGAGACCGCTGACGATGCAACTCGCGACCATCGAAATCATCACGACGAGCGCCAGGATCGCGGCATGAGGATTGTGCTGCATGGAGGCATAGATGAACATGCCCAAGGCGGCGACCAAGCCCACCAAGGCCCCATTCCACAGGCCCAGCTGCGCTTCCTTCATCAGCAGCGTGCGTTCCTCGCCACGCTTTAAATCGCCAAGCGTCAATCCACGCAAGCAAACGGCGAGAGCCTGACAGCCCGTGTTGCCGCTCTGTCCGGCGAGCACGGGCAGGAAGACGGTGAGGATGACGATGTTTTTCAGGGTCTCATCAAACATGCCCACGACTGCGCCTGAGATGAAGGCCGTGAGGAGGTTCACTTGAAGCCAAGGATGACGCATCCACAGGCTCCGGCTCACCGGCGTGGCCAGACGTTCCTCTTCATTAACCCCCACCATCGTGCCCGGTTGAGCGGACAACTCGATGGCGCGCGCTTCAAACAAGCTCTGGCCGCGAACGAGACCTACCAAACGCCCCGCCTCATCGCACACAGGATAGACGGGGAAGTGTCGGTTCAGGGTGCTCTTCATGGCATCCGTGAGCGCCATATTCGGGCGAAGCGTGAAGATGTTGGAATACATGACCTCGCTCAGTTTCTTATCCGGCGTGGCCAGCATGAGATCGCGGAAGACGAGCACGCCGATGAGCTTGTTGCTGCCGTCCGTGACATAGCCATATGTGATGAAGGCCCGTTTGGTCAGCTTCCGCATCGCGTCAATGGTCTCTCCCACCGTCATGTGGGGCCGAAAGACCGCGACGGGATTTTCCATGAGCCAGCCTACGCTGTCCTCAGGATACTCCGTGTTCTTCAGCCACTGGCGGGCGCTGGCGGGCGGCGCACTGGCGAACAGCTCAGAGCGACGCCGATCATCCAGCTCACGCAAAATCTGCTGCCCGACGAGCGGATTGATCATCTCCAACACCGCGATGAAGTCCGCATCCGAGCGCTCAGCCAGAAGTTCCGCAGCCTCATACGGCGCGCGCTGCACCGCATCGGCAGCCAGTTCATCGAGTTCTCGTTGCGTGCTCATGCAAGCATGATGTGAACGGGATCACGATGGGAGCAAGCGAGAAGTGGCACCAGCGCGCCATTTGTTCTTAGTCGGGAATGACCCGACGCAGGTTCTCATTGCGAATTGACCCAAAGCGGCCATGCTCTTCCTCATGCAAGTCATGTTCTCTCTCGTCGGAGCCCTCCTAAAATTGGCGCTCGCGGCGATCTTCTTGGTGACGGGCCTCGTCGTCGCCGTGGCATTCATCGTCCTCAAACTGGTCCTCAAGCCGAAGGTGCAGGTCGCAGCGCCTCAGAGCGATCCTTTGGCCATTGATGTTGAATCAGTCGTGCTTTCCTCACGTCCCTTGGAAAAGCAGATGTAAAAAGCGCGGGAAACATCGTATGAAACAGCGATGTCCCCCTACCCTCCCGTCTTGGCCCTTGCCCTTCTCCTGTCCGGTCTGCGTTCCACTTCTGCTCAGAGCCACAACATCGCGCCAGATGCCGGTTTGATCCCTTGGGGCATCGCCTCGTCCTCCAGCGCGGTGAAGAACCACGCAGAGTGGTTCCCGAAGATGACCGCAGCGGGCATTCCGTGGGTGCGCTTGTTTCCTGAATGGAGAGGACTGGAGCCCGCTCAAGGAACGTGGAAGTGGGAGAAGCTCGATGCCATGTTGAAGTCTGCTGCCGAGAATAAGATCCAAATCAGCGCTATCCTCATGGGCTCGATGCCGTGGACGAAAGGCGGGAGTCACGCCTTCCCGATGGACCATCTGGATGACTGGTCCACTTACGTCGCCACCACCGTGGATCACTGCAAGAGCCAGGTCCATTATTGGGAAGTCTGGAACGAAGGCAACGGTGGCTTCAACGACAACAAGAACACGACCACCGACTACGCAAACCTCGTGGCTGCGGCTTATACCAGTGCGAAGAAGGCCGATCCCACGGCTCAGATCGGCATGACCGTGGCCAGCTTCGATGCGCCCTATCTCCAGCAGGCCATGATCGCCCAGGCTAAGGCAGGCAAGGCGAACAGCTTCGACTACCTCTGCGTCCATCCCTATGAAATCGCGGACAACATCAGCCTCCCGAATGGCGAGCTTCCTTATCTCTGGATGACGCATCACTTGCGCGAAGCCTTGAAAACAAGCGCTCCCGAGCGGGCCAACGCCGACATCTGGATCACCGAAGTGGGCCAGAAGATCGAGACCAAAAAAGGCAAAATCACCACGGAAGAAGAAGCCGCCAAGGCACTGGTGAAGATCTATACCATGTCGCTCGCTCAAGGCATCAAGCGCACTCAGTGGTTCGAGGGCCAAGACCCGATTGGCGAGGAAGCAGGCTTCGGTCTTCTCAAGCGCGATGGCTCTCCGCGTGCGAGTTATCAGGCTTTCAAGACCCTGACGACTGTTCTCGGTGCCTCGCCTGTTTATATAGGTTGGCTGGCCTTGGGTCAGAAGGGACATGGCTTCGGCTTTGTTTTCCAGAGCGCCACCTCCCCGGTCATGGCCGCTTGGATGACCGCCGGAGAAAGCGACAAAACGCTGATCTTCGCCAAAGACGTGCAGGTGATGGATGCCACCACTGGAAGCTCCGCCACGCTCACGAAAGGTCAGGCCTTGGACCTGACTGACAAGCCCGTCTTCATCATCGGCTTGCCTGCGAACATGCTGGCGCAGGCTCAAGCGAACGCTGCCAAGCTCTTCCCCTGGGGCGGCGATTACTCAAGCGCCAACGCCGTCAGCATCCAACACGGCTCGTCTGAAGCCAACCAAGGCATCTACGCATTGAGTCACTCCGCAGCGACCGATTATCAGTTTCCCGACGGCACCACCGGCGTGCAAATAAACGGCAGCCCGTATGCCACCTACTTTGTCCATCCCTCCTTCGCCAATCTCCAGACTCATAACTACTACATCCGCATCACCGTGCGGCACATCGGCCCAGGCAATGCCGGTATGAACCTGAACTATGAAGTCGCCGACAGCCAAGGCCGCTCACCCTATAAGAATAAAGGCGAGTGGTTCAGTCTCACGGCAGATCCCGGCTGGCAGACGCACACCTGGCATGTGACCGATGCCTGCTTCTCCAAGATGTGGGGCTACGATTTCAACTTCCATCCTGAAAATGCAGCCCCGTTTGTCATCGGTAAGGTTGAGGTCAGCAAGGTTCCGTTTTAAAAACGAACAAGCTACCGCTTCTCTTCCGTAAGCGTCTTCAGAAACGCGACCAGCGCCTGTTGATCCACTTTGCTCAGTTGCAAGCCGCCTGTGGGATGCTTCGCGAGGTTTGGGTCCAGCGTATCGCTGCGTTGCACGCCGTGGTTGTAGTGCTCAACAACTTCTTCCAGTGTAGCAAAGCGCCCATCGTGCATATACGGCGCGGTGAGGGCGACGTTCCTTAAACTGGGCACGGCGAACTTGCCGCGATCACTATCGAGATTGGTGATCTCGCCCTTGCCCGCATCCTTGAAAGTCGCGTCCAGCCCGTTGTTCGCGAAGGCCACATTCTGGAAGAGCGGCCCGCCGTGGCAGTGAAAACAATCTGCGCCGTAGATGCCGCGCCGGGGATCATACTCGGAGTGGAAAAGATCAAAGCCACGCTGTTCTTCGGGAGTGAATTGCGCCTCGTTCTTCATCACACGGTCGAACCTGGAATCATGCGATAACTGCGTGAGGAGAAACTGCTCCAAGGCCCGTGCAATGCGGTCCGCAGTGATCTCTGTGGAGCCGAACGCTGCTGCAAACAGGGGCGCATAAGAGCCCTCCCCCCGACTGAGTTTTGCCACCACCTGCGGCATCGTCTCGTGCATCTCGATCTCGTCTTGAATGGGCTGAAGCACCTGATCGCGCAAGGTCCTGGCGCGACCATCCCAGAAGTAGCTTTGCTTCCAGGCGAGGTTGAAGAGCGGCATGGCATTGCGTCGTCCATGATGCCCTTCGGCACCGACGCTGACCTTGCGCGAGTCCGTGAAAGCATGATCCGCCGTGTGGCAGGTGGAGCAGGCTTGGGTGTTGTTGATGGATAGCCGCTTTTCCGCAAACAGGCGTCGTCCAAGCTCGATCCCTTCCACGTTCAAAGGATTGTCTCCGGGCAAGGAAGGACGTGGAAAGCTCGCAGGAAACGTGAAGGGAACCAGCTTGGCGGTCTTGGCGATGATGACCTCCCGATGAGCCTGCAATGGGGCTTCCAACGTGATAGCCTTATCACTGAGACTGATGGCAAAGGCTCGCTCAGTGTTTTGGCGAAGCTGCGTCGCCAGTTCATCGCCTGTTCGCGAATGCGTGGTCAGCGTGTCTTCGCCCAGCTTGGTCGCACCGATCAACCGACCTGCATCCATCGTCAGTTTGAGCGCCTGATCGCCTTTCAAATCAAGCGCCAGGGGCAGTTCCACGGTCATGAGCATGGGGTCGGTGGCTAGATGATACGAGAAGCCATTAAGGGGTCCATCGGCGTTTTTCCAACTGCCCTCAAGAGCCATGAACACATAGCCGCCCTGCCAGTTCCAGTGCAGCCCGTTGACCGTAGGATTGAGCGGATGACCGGCGGCGTAAGGCGCTGGATCGCTGTGATTAAGCTCTTTGGGCAGCCCCACTTGGAAGCGGAGGGAGGTGTAGAGGCCATCAGGAAGGCCACGCAGCGTAAAGGTGTCACGCCCGTTGATGGGGCTGATGAAGGCCTGCCAATTCGTGAGACTCAACCAAGTGCCGTCCGCTTTTTGCAGGGCGATCTCTGACATGAGGAAGTCGAGACGGGAGACGCTAATGGTTTGTCCAGAAGCCGTTTTGTGACGAAGGCTGTTGAAGGCCATCGGTTCGCCATTGAACTCCGTCGCGATGTTCACCTGCAACAACGCGGCTCGGCTGAGCGCGCAGAAGGCAAGCCAGATCAGAAGGCAACGAGGGATGCTCATGGGCGGAGAAAGGTGATGCCCGCCGCGTGTTGCCAGCATCACGTTCATTCAAAACGGAAGCGGCGGCGGTGGCCCACCAAAGGGAGGCGGAGGACGCCTTCCAGCTCCGGGACCACCTCTCGGCGGACCGCCCATGCCTTTGCCGAAACTGGCATCTGGCGTGCCGCGC
>JANYJH010000258.1 GCA_025361865.1 Phragmitibacter sp. | reverse complement strand
CCGTCTCGGCGGCGAATACGTTGCAGCCGCCGAGACGGACGGCGCTCCCAGGGCTTCGCAAACATGGCGACTCGATTATTCAAAATGCACTAAAGCTTCGTAGCTACGGATGACATTGCTCGTGGCTTGCTTCTTGATTGCAGTCACGCTAATGACCTGAGGATCGTATCATACCTCTCATGCCCCGCCGTATCCTGATTCTATTCGCCCATCCCGCGCTGGAGAAGTCGCGGGTGAATCGCCAACTGCTGGCTGCGGTGAAGAACTTGGAAGGCGTGATGGTGCATGATCTTTACGAAGATTACCCGGATGGCTTCATTGATGTGAGGCGTGAGCAGAAGGCTTTGACGGAGCATGACATCGTGGTCTGGCAGCATCCGTTCTTCTGGTATTCATCGCCTTCATTGCTGAAGGAATGGCAGGATCTGGTGCTCACGTATGGCTTCGCTTTTGGCACGGAAGACACGGCCTTGAAGGGGAAGAAGGTGCTCACGGCCATCGCCACCGGCGGTTCAGAGGTGTCCTATCATCCCGAGTGCTTCAACCGATTCACCATCCGCCAACTCCTCGCTCCCTTTGAACAAACAGCCACGCTTTGCGGCATGGAATATCTGGAGCCCTTCGTCATTCACGATGCCCTCGACCTCACGGCGGATCAGATCACGCAAGCCGCCGAGCGCTATCGCCAAACCATTCTGGCCCTGCGGGATGAAGCTACCGAACCATGAACCACTTTCTCCTCCAAGCCTTTATTTATCTGCTCGCAGCGGTCATCACGGTGCCGCTGGCGAAGCGATTCGGTCTCGGTTCCGTGCTGGGCTATCTGCTTGCAGGAGTGGTGATCGGCCCACCGCTGTTAGGCATTGTCGAGGCTGATGCGGTGAAGCATTTCGCCGAGTTCGGCGTGGTAATGATGCTGTTTCTGATCGGCTTGGAACTGCGGCCTGAGCTGCTCTGGAGGCTGCGTGGTCCGGTCTTCGGCTTAGGTGGATTCCAGGTGCTTTTCACAGCGGCTTCGGTGGCGGCGTTGAGCCTGCTTTTCCATGTGAGCTGGCAGTCGGCGGTGGCTATTGGTTTGATCCTGGCCATGTCCTCGACGGCCATCGTGCTGCAATCGCTCGCTGAAAAGGGCTTACTGAAAACGCGAGGCGGTGAAGCCTGTTTCTCGGTTTTGCTCATGCAGGATCTGGCCGTCATCCCCATCCTAGCGATCCTTCCGCTGCTGGCCAATCACGCGCCTTCCACCCATGACGTGACTCATAATGCACTGGGAAATTTACCGAAAGCGGTTCAAGCGCTCATCACCATCGGGTCGGTGGCGCTCATCGTGCTGGCAGGGCGCTATGTGGTGCGTCCCGCCTTTCATGTTCTGGCGCAAGCGAAGCTGCGAGAGATGTTCACGGCGGGTTCACTGCTCATCGTGATCGGCATCGCGTGTCTCATGGAACTGGTGGGCCTGTCAGCCGCGCTGGGGGCCTTTGTGGGTGGTGTCGTTTTGGCAGACAGCGAGTATCGGCATGAACTGGAGGCGGATATAGAACCGTTCAAAGGCTTGCTGCTCGGGCTATTCTTTATCGCCGTGGGAGCGGGGATCGACTTCAGTGTAATTCGTGCGCAACCCGCTCTGGTGCTTGGTTTGGTGGCAGGACTGGTGCTGGTGAAGCTGGTCATCTTGTTCATTCTTTCGAGGATAGCGAAGGTCGAAACCAAGGAAGGACTTCTCTTCGCGTTCGCCTTGGCGCAAGGCGGCGAGTTCTGCTTCGTGCTGCTGGATATGGCCAGCGGCCAGAGCGTGCTCGATACCCATCAAACGCGCGTGCTCACGGCCGTCGTCGCCTTGAGCATGGCAGTTACTCCCCTGCTCTTCCTGGTCTATGAACGCCTCGTGGCTCCTCGTTTTAAACAAATCAAACCCGAGCGCGCGGCGGATGAAATAGATGAGAAGGAGAACCCGGTGATCCTGATCGGCTACGGTCGGTTCGGTCACATCGTCGGGCGTTTCATCCGGTCTCAAGGCTATGGCGTGACGGTGTTGGACAGTGATGCGGATCAAGTGGAACTGGTCGCGAAGTTCGGTTCCAAGACGTTCTACGGCGATGCCACGCGGCCGGAGTTACTGGCTGCTGCGGGGGCGGCGAATGCGAAGCTACTGGTGCTCGCACTGGCGGATGAGGAGGGTTCATTGAAGATCGTCGAGCACGCAAAACGCACCTATCCGCATCTGCGCATTCTGGCGCGGGCCTATGGACGACAGCACGCGGATGTGCTGCATCGCGCCGGTGTGGAGGATGTGTTTCGGGATACTTTGGGTAGCGCGCTGGACATGGGCGCGAATGCACTGCGCACGCTTGGTTTTCGGGGCCACAGCGCGCATCGGGCGTCATTGATCTTCAAGAAACATGAGAACGAAGCGCTGAAGAAGCTGGCCTTGCGCGAGGATGATAAAGATCTGGATGGCTACATCAGCGCCGTTCGCAAGCACATGCATAATCTCGAACAAGCCCTGCAACTGGATCGCGGGACTCACGCTACGATCGGTGACACGGCTTGGATGCGGCCCGGACAGGTGCCCTTGGATGCGGGTGATGATAGGTGAAGTAATGACGTGGGGGCGTGATGTTGTGGGTGCGCGGCACTCCGATGCCGCTTCATTATCAGCTTCATTATTAATGAGGCGGCATCGGAGTGCCGCGCCCCCACATATTACTTCTTCCGTGGAACTAGGATGGTGAAGATGGTCTCGATGCCGGGTCGGCTGCGTAGCGTGATCGTTCCCTGATGGGCTTCGACGGCGCGCTTGACGATGGATAGACCCAGCCCTGTGCCTTTGACATCTTGCGGGCGGCTTCGGGCCACCCGGTAGAAACGCTTGAAGACGAAGGGTAGATCAGTCTGAGGAATACCCACGCCATTGTCACGGATAAGCACCTCGGAATGATCTTCGTTTTGATGAAGCTCGACATCAACGCGGAGGCCCTTAGCGGTGTTTTCCTTCAGTGCATTTTGCACCAGATTGAAGATCACCTGATCCCAGTAATAGCGGTCGCCATAAAGCATGGCATCGTCCTTCTGCGGCACGGTTACTTTCACCTTGGCCTCTTTGCTGCCAATGAGCGGACTGAGCCGATGGATGACATCATTCGCGCAATGCTCGAAGCTGAAGTGTTCCATGCGCAGGGAGTCTTGCTCGCCTGATTCCATGCGGCTGATGATGAGCAAATCCTCCACGAGATTGGCCAGACGATCTCCGTGTTTCTTCATCACGGTGAACGCACGTTTAGCTTCCGTGGCATCCGTGATGTCCTCTTCGACCAGGTTCTCCAAGTAGCCGTTGATAATGGAAAGCGGGGTGCGCAGCTCATGTGAGGCATTGGCTACGAAGTCTTTTCTAATGCGCTCCAGCGTGTGCTTCGCCGTCTCATCACAGAGAATGACGAGCGTGATACCATCCATTCCTATCGGAGCATCCGTATTCAAAGGGACGGCTTCCACTGAGAAAACGCGGTCTTCTGAGATGCCATCTTCGCTGAGCGAGGACACCAGAAACTCTTCATGGAGACGACGATTCTCACGCGCGCATTGCTCGATCATTTTGACCAATCGGTTGTCCCGAATGCACTCCAGCAAGGGCCGTCCCACCGGCTCAGAAACGGGCGGGAAGTAGCGTTGCGCACCGCGATTCACGAAGAGCACATGCTGATCCGGTCCCACGATAAACAGGCCGTCATCAATGCCATCCACCAGCAGATGCAGCATCTCTGAGCGACGCCTTGTCTGTTCCGCAAAGGCCCTTTCCGCCGTGCGTTCTTCGATCTCCCGATCCCGTATGACCGTAAGGCGTGCCAGCCGATTCCGTTCACGCATCCAAAGCGCCAAGAAAAGGCAGGCGATGACGAGACTGACAATGGTAAATTCGGACATGAAGAAGACAGAAGATCAAGCCTGAGCGGGTGCTTTAAAAACATAGCCGAAGCCACGAGAAGTCTGTATCCAATCCGCGTGCGCCCCAAGCTTTTCCCGTAATCTTTTCACATGCGTGTCCAGTGTCCGCGTGCGCACATTGTCCGCGTAACCCCACACTTCCCGCAAGATGGTATCCCGATCCACCACTGCACCTTTCCTGGAGACGAGGAGGTGAACCAATTTAAACTCCAGCAGCGTGAGGTCCACATGCGCGCCATCAATGGTCAGCTTCACTCCGGCGAGATCGAGCTCGAATGGCCCTTCTTTCAGCGCTCCAGCTTCCTTCGAGACGATCGCTCTTCTCAGCAGTGCCTGAACCCTGAGCACCAATTCCCTGGGCGAGAAGGGCTTGGCCAAATAGTCATCCGCCCCTCTTTCGAGACCGGCGATGCGGTCGGATGTCTGACCCTTCGCCGTCAGCATGAGCACGGGAATATCTTTGGTCACTTCGTCTGCGCGAAGCTCCGCGCAGACTTGCAAGCCATCACGACCCGGCATCATCACATCCAGCACCACCACATTGGGCATCTGACTCCGCGCGAAGAGGATGCCTTGCAGTCCATCAGCGGCTTCCACCACTCGCATACCGGCACGGCGGAGATTACTGCCGACCAGCTCTCTCACATCTTCCTCATCATCAACTATTAGAATCGTTGGGTTGTCAGGCATGGCATATTCGAATGTGCTCATCGTGACGGAATTGATAGTTTTGACAAACAGGCGCGCGTGACGAGTTCGTCACTCTTCTCAGGCAACCAGCGAGGTTAAGTGACGGATTTGTCGGTTACTTCCTGGATAACCGCCAACCATTTGGATAAATGCGCTTCCCAAGTGAGCGATTGGACAGTTTTCCGAGCAGCCATGCCGAGCTTTAAACGCTCATCCTCGCCGAGAGACAGCGCCTTGTTAATGATCGTGCGGACTGCTTCGACCTCGGTTGGCTTCGATAACAGGAAACCGTTTTCAGCCTCGCGCACCAAGTCAATGGCTCCATCATTCACGGAAATCAGTCCGGGCAAACCACAGGCCATGCTCTGGAGAACCGTGTTCGCACAGGCATCATAAAGCGTCGGATGAATGAACCAGTCGGCGGCTTGATAAAGAAGTCCGACTTCTGAGGAGGCTCCGATGGCTCGAACTTTCGATTCCAAACCAAGGCTCGCGATGATGTTTCGATAACGGAAGTTCAGTGGCTGACCGACGATCCAGAGATCCGCATCCACACCGGCCCAGGCTTTCAAGAGTGCCTCCAAACCTTTACGCCGATGACTCAGCGAGACGAAAAGGAACGCAGGCCGGGCCGGGTCGCTTTTGAGATGCTCGCAGATTTTGGCACGTAGTGCAGACCGCTCCGGCGCTGGGCAGAACTTCTCCGTATCCACAGCGGTATGTATCACTCGGAAGAGCTTTTCATCCGTGCCATAGGCCGCATGAATCTGCTTCGCCACTTCGTTGGAATTGACCACGAAGAGCTTCGTTCGCCCTGAAGTGTAGAGTTCCCGCTCCAGCTTCAGTTCGAGCTGGTTCTTCCATCCCCAGCGTTTCCACGGCGGCAGGAGTTGAGAATAAGCGGCGTGACATCCCCCACCCGCCCGATGCAGATCATGCGTGGTGGTGCGTCCGAAACCGATGGTCACATCCACGGGCAGCTCACTCACGAGCTCGCGTGCGGCCCGCTCAAACTGCCACATGCGGAGCAAGGCTGATCCTTTAATGAGCGGGATGCGATGGAGGGTCGCGCCAAGATCATGCTCCAGTTTTGGCATCACCTCACCGGCGATGATGTGCAGGTCATGCCCCGCCGCGCAGAGTCGTTTGCAGAACTCCAGCAAATACCCCTCCAACCCGCCACGCGGGGTGAATTGATGGTAAATGAGGCCAAGGCGCATCCGTATCTGAACAACACATTTTCAGGGTATGCAAAGAGGCATTGCAGGGAACTGAGAAAGTAGTCCGCCAAGCCTTTGGCGGTGCGTTACCTTCAACATCACTGACCGCCAAAG
>JANYJH010000256.1 GCA_025361865.1 Phragmitibacter sp. | reverse complement strand
CTTTGGCGGTGCGTTACCTTCAACATCACTGACCGCCAAAGGCTTGGCGGACTACTTTCTAATGCGCCTCCAGCCACGTCTTCCCAGTGCCGGTTTCTACGAGCACGGGAACCTTCAGCACGAGCGCATCTCTCATGCACTGCTCGATGATGGGCGTGACCCGCTCCACTTCGTGTCCGGGCACTTCAAAGAGGAGTTCATCATGCACCTGGAGCAGCATCTTCGCCTGGAAGCCGCCTTCACGGAGGGCAGTATCCACCTTGACCATCGCCAGCTTGATCATGTCTGCGGCGGTGCCTTGAATGGGGGCGTTCATGGTCACGCGCTCCACTCCAGCGCGGACAGTGGCATTACTGCTGTTGATGTCCCGCAGGTAACGACGACGGCCTGACAGCGTCTCCACGTAGCCCCTCTCCCGAGCTTCAGCGACGATGTTCTCCATGTAGGCTTTCACGCCGGGATACTGAAGGAAGTAGCTCTCGATGATCTTCCCCGCATCCGTGCGGGAGGTGCCGCCAAGTCGCTGGCTCAGGCCGAACGCGCTGATGCCGTAGATGATGCCGAAGTTCACCATCTTCGCCACGCGGCGCATATCGCTGGTGACCTCCGTCAAGGGCACGCCATAGACGCGGGCGGCGGTGGCTTGGTGAATGTCCAATCCTTCCTTAAACGCCTCGATCATCGCGGCATCGCCACTGATGGAGGCCATGACGCGGAGTTCGATTTGAGAGTAGTCAGCGGAGAGCAAGACCCAGCCCGCTTTCTCAGGCACGAAGGCTTTGCGGATTTCCTTCCCCTGTTCACTGCGGATGGGGATGTTCTGCAAATTCGGATCGCTCGAAGCCATGCGACCCGTCGCGGCCATGAGCTGATGGAACGTGGTATGCACACGGCCTGTGAGCGGATTCACGGCTTCGGGCAAGGCATCCACATAAGTGTTCTTGAGCTTCGTGCATTCGCGATAGCTGAGGATGTCATCTATGATCGGATGCTTCCCCTGAAGCGTGAGCAGGGTCTGCTCGTTCGTTTGATACTGCCCCGTGGAAGTCTTCTTCGGCTTCTCCATGAGCTTGAGATGATCAAACAGGACCTCGCCGAGCTGCTTCGGTGAGTTCAAATTAAAGGGCCAGCCGACATAGCCGTTGATGCGCTCTTTGAGTTCATTCGCCTTCTTCATCAGCTCGATGCCGAACTCGTGAAGAGCGGCTACATCCACCTTCACGCCGTCTTGCTCCATGCGTGCCAGCACGGGCAGCAGCGGGGCTTCGAGGTCATAGTAGATGCCATGCTGACCGAGCTTCTCCAACTCAGGGCGCAGGATGATCGCAAGCTGAAAGGTCACGTCCGCATCTTCTGCGGCGTATTCCGCAAGCGGCTCCAAGGGCACGGTGGCCATGCTGACTTGCTCGCTCTTTTTCTCGCCGATCAGCGATTTGATGGAGACGGGCAGATAGCCGAGATAGCGCTCGCTGAGGTAGTCCATGCCGTGACGCTGATCAGGCTCAATCAAGGCGTGAGCGAGCATGGTATCAAAGAACGGGCCCTGCACTTCAATGCCATGCGCGAGCAGCACGCGAAGATCGAACTTCAGATTATGTCCGATCTTCTCAGCATTGGAACTGGCGAAGAAGCTCTTTAGTTCCTGCAAGATGGCCAGATGTTCCTCCCGCTCTTCGGGAAGATGGAAGTAGCAGCCCTCATGCGGGGCAAGGCTGAACGCGACGCCCAGCATCCGCGTGGTGAGGGAATCCAAGCTGTCCGTCTCCGTATCAAAGCAGAATGCGGGGGCCTTTGCGAGACGCTGAAACCAGGCCGAGCGTTCGGCCTTAGTCTGAACGAGATCGTAGCGATGCGGCACCGTTTTGATGGTGTGCAGGGATGAGGTTGTATCAGGCTCCTTCACTTCTGGAACGGCGGTCGGTGTTGGCTCAGCAAAGCCGCCGAAGAGGTCGCCTTGATTCGTATTGGAGCCTTTCTTCGGAGCCACGCTGGCTTGTTGAAGCTGTCTCCCTCGCCCGGCTTTGAAGTCTTCGCCGAAGACACGACGGCCCAGTGCATTGAACTCAAACTCTGCGAAGATGGCCTTCAACGCCTCTTCATCAAAGGTCGTCACCGCGAGTTCCTGCAAGGACAGATTCAGCGGCGCATCCCGCATGATCGTGGCGAGTTCTTTAGAGAGCCGCGCCATGTCCGCGCCTTGGATGATCTTGTCCTTGAGCTTGCCCTCGATCTCACCTGCACGGGTTAGCATGGTTTCCACATCGCCGAACTGTTGGATAAGTTTCGCCGCTGTCTTCTCGCCCACGCCTTTAACGCCGGGGATGTTATCGCTCGCATCCCCCATGAGGCCCAGCAGATCTATGACCTGCTCGGGACGCGCCACGCCCCAGCGCTCACAGATTTCTTTTACGCCGAGAATCTCCGTGTCAGAGCCCTGTCGGCCCGGCTTATACATAAAGGTATTGGCCGTGACGAGCTGGCCGAAGTCCTTGTCCGGCGTCACCATGTAAGTCTGGAAATCACCCGCGATCCCGGCTTGATGCGCGATGGTGCCGATCAGGTCATCCGCCTCATAACCATCAATCTCCAACAAGGGAATGCGCATGGCCTTGAGCAGTCGCTTGGCCGCAGGAAGGGCCAACGAAAGGTCCTCCGGCATTTCCTCGCGTTGGGCCTTGTAGGCAGGAAACAGCGTGTGACGTGGCGTTGGCGCGCTGGTATCGAAAGCCGCCGCGAGGTGAGTTGGCTTCTCGTTTTGCAGGATGTCCAGCAGCGTATTGGCGTAGCCGTAAAGCGCGGAAGTGTTCACGCCATCGCTCGTGAAGATGGGCTTCTTAATGAGGGCAAAATGGGCGCGATAGAGCAGCGCCATGCTGTCGAGGAGGAAAAGGCGATTCGGCATCGGGCCATGCTAATGGGGAAGGCTCAGGGTTCAAGGAACTTGCCGACTCCATCGCTGAAAAGCAACTTGTGCCGACCTAAAGCGCGGATAAATCTTCCACCATGAAGCCACCTCATGGATTCCTGAAGCGCGCCTTATGGTCTGTGCAGATGTTTGTGCTGCCTTGTCTCGGCATCTTCTTCCTCTGCCCCTGCGGCACTATCTATAATCCCAAAGCACCGCACGGTCTGCGCGAACTGTCAGCAGTGGCTGAAGGCGTCGCAGATGTAGCAGCAGTGCCCGTTGTTTTGGTAGCTATGCCTGTAATCGGAACTTTTGAAGGATTAACAGATAACTCTTCCGCACAGCCCCTCAGAGGAGCCAAGCAAGCAAAGCCCGGTGAGCCAAAGGTTATCTATGAAAACAAAAATGCTCCAAAACCTGCTTGGTGACCCGACATCTTGCAAGGTCTCGTGATTGCAAAGCGCCGCTGACGACGTATTTTACCCGCACACTCCCCAATCTTATGAAAGCACTCGGCATCATCATACTCGCCCTCATCGTCGGCTTTGCCGGTTATAACTTCGCTTACCCGAAGCTCTCTGAGGCGCTTGAACTTGCCTCCTTCGCCCCAAAACCAGCCGTAAAAGAAGTCGTCGTGGCCAAGGTGGAACCTGTCAGAAAGCTCGTCAAAAGCGAGCCTGCGCCGGAAGCCGCCAAGCCAGCAGAAGTGGCGATGGCCAAGCCTGAGCCCATGGCCGAAGCCCCGATGGTGGCGACCACTGGCGGCATGGGCGATGCCGTAAAGGTTGAAGCCAAGGAAGGCGAATTCGTTCCACCCACCTTTGCTCCCATTGAAGACCTCGTTAAGAACTGGACGGCCATCCCGAAGAGCGCCTTCCCCCGCCCTGTCAGTCTGAAGAAGGATGTGGAATTCGTCATGTCCGTGGGCAAATCCAAGGTCACCGCAGGCGGCACCGCGCTCGCCATCGCTCAAGAAGGCACGACTTTAATCGTCGCCCCTACGCAAACCTCACCTGCTCGCGCCAAGGTCGATATTGATGAAACCAATCTCAAAACGGTGCTCACGGACGTGTATGAAAACTGGAAGCCTGCTTGGACGGCTTACATGAAGAAGCAGTTCGATTTTAAGAAGCTCGCTGCCGTTCGTGAACAAAGCGGTGGCAGCGGCAATGCCAAGCCCACCGTGGCCAGCAATGTGAAGCCCGTGCGTGATGCCGACGGCACCTTCCCCGTCCTGCTCACCAGCATGAAGCAAGGCAAGGTCACTGAAATCACCCCGCAGAACATCAAGAAGTGGGAAGACGCCAAGCTGGAAACCATCGACGGTAAGGAATACTGGACCGTCATCGTGAAATACACCACGAAGACCATGTTCGGAGACTTCGATGTGGAAGCCCAAGCCCGTCTCGTTGGCGGTGCCGTGGAGAAGTGGGTTTACACCGGTTCCGGTGAAGTGGTGCCGTAAGGAAGACCAAGAACAATTTAGGACAAAGCCCCGCAAGCTGTGAAGTTTGCGGGGCTTTTTCGTGAGAATCCTAGTCTCGCCGCTACTCGGTCGCTTCCAGTTCACGTGCTTCCCGAGCGATGTCTTCGATACTCAAATCGCCAAGCCAGTTCCATCGATCATTAGTGTAGTTACCACTACCGCTTTCATATTGTCGGAAAAAGAGGATGTATTCCACCGGGTCTAGTTCACGAGCAAGGATGTCGTGAGCTTTGCGGTTAATAGTGTGAAGAGAAGTATTCATGGCAAATTCTGGCTGAGCCAAATGAGCGGGTTTTCCAGTTTCACGACAAGCAGAGTAGGATTACGTTTGGCAAATCTTAATAGACGATCATCAGTCGTTAGAAGATAGTCAACTCCTGATGCTTCAAAACTAGCTACATGAAGCGCATCAAAGTTCTTAAGACCGAGGTCAACGAGTTGATGTGAACGTTGGATGATTGTTTCTGATATTTTAATGATGCGAGCAAGCCTTTTCAGCGTATGGAGAATTTCCGTCTGGCGTTCCATGTCAGGATTTCGCCGAACTTCTACGAGCAGGGGGCTGCTAGCCACTAGCTGATGAGTGCCGCTCGCGATCAAATCCAACACCGTTAACACTGCGGCAGCTTCCGCCTGAATTCGAGGCTGTGATGGCTCATCAAAGGGACGGTTGAGGCAGCAATTATCCAGGTAGAGCAGCATGTGGCATCCCTTCTATGTGTCTGATGAGCCGATTGCAAGAGTTACAGTAAAACGTCACCCCTAATCAGTCTCTCCGCCACGCGCATCCCATCCACGGCGGCAGAGATGATGCCGCCTGCATATCCAGCGCCTTCGCCAGCAGGAAAGAAGTTTTGAGTGTTCACGGATTGAAGCGACTCAGCATCTCTCGGAATGCGGAGCGGTGAGGAGCTTCTGGTCTCCACCCCTGTCATCACCGCATCTTCTAGGAGGAAGCCTTTAAGGGTGCGATTGATGTTCACGGCGGCTTCCTTCAAGGTGTGGCAGACATACTCGGGAAGCAGTTCGCGCATGTCCGTCCAGACCACACCGGGTTCATAGGAAGGCTTCACTTTGCCGGGGCCAGTGCTGGCTTTGCCGCGCATGAAATCTCCCAGCAACTGCGCGGGAGCATGGTAGTTTTCGCCGCCTTTCAGGAAAGCTTGGCGTTCAAGGCTTCGCTGAAACTCGATGCCACACAGTGGTCCGCTAAAACCGAAGTCTTCCGGTTTAACATCCACCATGAAACCGGCGTTGGCATTGGATTCAGCACGCGCATAACTGCTCATGCCATTGGTGACGACGTGGCCTGCCTCTGAGGACGCTGCCACGACCAACCCACCGGGACACATGCAAAAACTATAAGCCGTGCGGCCTGATTTGCAGTGCGCAGCGAACTTGTAAGCTGCCGCTCCGAGCTTCCCGCTTTCGCCGATGCGCCCATACTGCGTGACATCAATCAGCGATTGCGGATGCTCGATGCGGACGCCCACAGAGAAAGGCTTGGCTTCAAGCGTCACGCCCCGCGCATGTAACGCTTCAAAGGTATCACGGGAACTGTGGCCCATCGCGAAGATGATTCGGTCAGCTTCGATTACCTCATCCTTGCCCGTGATAACCGCGCGCATGACTCCGGCTTCGATGACCACATCCTTCACCCGTGTTTCAAAGCGAACCTCACCCCCGAGCGCGATGATTTCTTCACGAATAGTGCGCACGACTTTGATGAGACGATCCGTTCCGATGTGCGGTCGCGCTTTGACCAAGATGTCTTCCGGAGCGCCGGCCTTCACCAGTTCCCGCAAGACCCACGGGATGCGATGTTCCCGATCACGAATCTGCGTGTAGAGCTTCCCATCCGAGAACGTGCCCGCGCCCCCTTCGCCGAACTGGACGTTGGACTCGGGATCGAATTCGAGGCCGCGCCGCCAAAAGCCCGTCACGTCTCTGGCTCTTGGACCCGCCGCTTTGCCACGTTCCAGAAGCAGCGGCTTGAACCCTGCGCGAGCCAGCAACAGCCCGCAGAACAACCCACACGGCCCCGTTCCTACAACGATCACACTCGGCTTCGCAGCGGCAGTATTGGAAAGCAACGACTCCCCTAGATAGCTCTCATCTGGGGCCGCTTCGATACGTCCCGCCTCCCCCACTTTCATGAGCACCGCCGCCTCATCCGCCACCTCGACGAGCAACGTGTAGCAATACAACACTTGGGACTTCTTCCGGGCATCAATGGCCCGCTGCTTGATGCTGAACTGCTTGATCTGAGAAGCCTTCACGCCCAGTTCCAGAACGAGCGCGCGTGAGATGGCATCATCCTCGTGATCTACTGGAAGGCGCAGTTGGCTGATTTGAAGCATTCCCTTCGGTTAGCATAGATGGGGCGAATGCAAACATCATTCGACACACCGCCAGGACTCGGCATGTTGTGCGCCCTCATGTCTTCATCACTCGTCATCACTCCGCGCGCGCGCATCTTTCACGGTCACGATTGGATCTACGCCACCGAGATCAAGACCACCCAAGGCAATCCGCAGCCCGGTGATGTAGTGGGGCTGAAAGACATGAAAGGCCGTCCTCTAGGTAGCGCCATCTATAATCCGAAGTCGCAGATCATGGCGCGCCGCTTCTCCTTCCGTAAGCAGGACTTGGATGGCGAGTTCTTTAAGCGCCGCTTAGACCGCGCCATCAGTTATCGTCAATCACTGGCCATTGATCCCAATCTCTGCCGCCTCGTGTGGAGTGAATCAGATGGTCTGCCGGGTCTCATCGTGGATCGCTACGGTGATCATCTGGTCATCCAAACCAACACGCTGGCAATGGCGATGAGGCAGGATTTGATCGTCGAAGCTCTGCGTGAACTGTTGAACCCCGCCTGTATCATCGAGCGCAATGACTCGCCGATCCGCAAGGCGGAGGGCCTTGAGCAGACGAAGTCCGTGATCTTCGGCACCGCGCCTACCGCTTTCAAAATCAAGTCCAATGGCCTGTGCTTCACGGTGGACTTGCTGGAAGGACAGAAGACCGGGCTCTACCTCGATCAGCTCGACAACTATGCGCAAGTCGCGAAATTCGCCAAAGGCCGTCGCGTGCTGGATTGCTTCACGAATCAAGGTGGCTTTGCCCAAGCCTGCGCGCTCGCAGGAGCTAGCGAAGTCGTGGCCGTGGATGTCAGCGAGAGCGCCATCGCCACGACGCTTCAGAACGCGAAGGAAGCCGGAGTGAGCATCGGTGCCCGCGCGGAGAACTGCTTTGATTTCCTCAAAAACGCTGACAAGAACGATGAGAAATTCGACCTCATCATCCTTGATCCACCGAGCTTCACGAAGAGCAAGATGACGCTGGGTGATGCCATGCGCGGCTACAAGGAAATCCACCTGCGTGCCCTGAAGATGCTGGAACCCGGCGGCATCCTCGCCACCTTCACCTGCTCTCATCACGTCAATGCGGGTGAGTTCCGCATGATGGTCGTGGGTGCTGCGGTGGATGCGAAACGAACCCTTCGCTTACGCCAGACTTTCAGCCAACGCGGTGATCACCCCATTGTCACGGGCATCCCTGAGACCGAGTATCTTCGCGGCGGTGCTTACGAAGTCATGGGGGCCTGGTGAGGTGAAGTGAAAAGGGATAAGTGCTAAGTTAAAAGTGATGCCTTTTAGCTTTCCCTCCTTTTCACTTAGCACTTATCCCTTTTCACTTTATCCATGAGCCTCGTTTTCCATCAAAGCGGTGATCCGGCTTCGGTTCTTCAATGGGAGCCGTTTGCGCCGCAACCGCCCAAGGTCGGTGAGGTGCAAGTGCGCATGTTATATGCGCCCATCAATCCTGCTGACTTGAACTATATTGAAGGAACTTATGGCAAACAGCCAGCGTTCCCCGCAGTCCCTGGCAACGAAGGTTGTGGGCGCATCGAAGCGGTCGGTGCGGGGGTTGAACGACTGTCCGTGGGTGATGTGGTCATTCCAACGAAAGCCCTTGGTTGCTGGTCAGAACAGGTGACTGCGCCAGAATATCAATGGATCAGGCTGCCAGCGGAGATTGATCCTATTCAGGCTTCGATGTTGCGGGTGAATCCGGTGACGGCTTGGCAAATGTTGCACTCGTTCCGTGAACTCCGGCCAGGCGACTTCGTGGTGCAGAACGCGGCGAACTCAGGTGTGGGCCGCTCGGTCATTCAGATCGCCCAGCATCTGGGTCTGCGAACGATCAATTTCATCCGGCGCATGGAGTTGAAGAATGAACTGCTGGCCCTCGGCGCGCACTATATTTTCCCAGATAGCGATGAGGGGCTGAACGCCGCGAAGGAGGCCGTGCCCGACGCGAACATCCAACTGGCGCTGAATGCCGTCGGTGGTGACAGCGCGCTGAGACAGATGGAGCTACTTACAGCGAACGGCGCTCAGGTCACCTACGGAGCGATGAGTCGTCGGAGCCTGAAGGTGCCCAACAAATATCTCATCTTCAAGAACCTCGAACTGCGCGGCTATTGGTTGACTCTGTGGATGGATCACGCGCCCGTTTCTGAACTGCAAAAGGTGCTGCTACCGCTAGCGGAAATGATGCGCACTGGCAGTCTGAAATTGCCCGTGGCCAAGGTCTATCCCATCCAGGAATTCGCCTCCGCCATTCTTGAAGCCCGAGAAGACGGGCGGGATGGTAAAATCATCCTGAAGATTGCGTGAAATGTTCTACTAAATCATTAGGCACAATCGTTTAAGAAATGACGGTTATCCGTCTCAAGCGAGACTGAAAGTTTCCTTTGCAACCCCCGTATCTAATCGTATGAATTCTATTATGAACCAACCCTTCTTTGCCTTCGGTATCCCTAGTGGGCCGGACATGTTCGTCATCGCCATCCTCGTGCTGATCCTCTTTGGCGCGAAGAAGCTCCCCCTCTTCGCCCGCAGTCTTGGACGCAGCATGGGTGAGTTTCGTAAAGCCAAGGAAGAATTTGAATCAGAGCTCAATCGTTCCGCTGATGAAACCGTTGCTGAAACCAAGCCTGCTCCGAAACCTCTTGAGCAAGCCCAGCCCCGCGTTCCAACCGCGCATGAAGTGTAACTGATCTTTATTCCTTGCGAACTTCCGCTGGTTCATGTTGCATCGCTGCGCATGAACCAGTTTTTTTATGTCCTGATCGCGTGGCTTGTCGCAGCCACTGCGGGGCTATGGGGAGCTGAACGACCAAGCATCACGTTCTGCGCCTATAACCTGCGGAACTACGTGCGCATGGAACGCATGGTGAACGGTGAGAAATTGGAAGGACAGCCCAAGCCGGAAAAGGAGATCAATGCCGTGGTGCGCTTCCTGGCGGAGATCAAACCGGATGTTCTCGGCGTCTGCGAAATAGGTTCAGTAGAAGATCTCAAAGACCTGCAAAGCCGACTCAAAATCGCGGGCCTGGATTTGCCCAACTTTGAAACGTGTCACGGAGGCGATCCCGTCCGGCAGCTTGGCTTGCTCACTCATCTTCCCATCTTATCAAGGGGATCGCAGACGGAACTGAAGTATCAGATCGGCGATACAGCGCTTCCTGTTCAGCGCGGTTTTTTGGACTGCACTGTGGAGCTACGCAAAGGTTTCCCGATGCGCTTTATCGGGGCTCATCTCAAGTCCAAGCGCCCCATTCCTGAGAACGATCAGGCACTGATGCGACGGAATGAAGCGCATCTACTGCGTCGGCATGTGGACAGCATTTTGAATCGCGATCCCAATACGAGGCTGCTGCTCTACGGCGATCTCAACGATCAGAAGAATGAGCCTTCCATCGGGGAGATCGCCGGGCTTCGTGGTTCACCCAATGGTCTGAATGAGATAAGCTTGTCTGACAGCCGGAATGAACGTTGGACCCATTATTGGAATGCTGCGGACGAGTATGCACGCATTGACTACGTGATGACCAGCAGGGCATTGAATGGCTACCTTGATAGAAGCAGTTCCTACATTTATGATCCTGCGGACTACTACGAAGGCAGTGATCATCGACCCTTGGTGGTGAAGATCGGGCTGACGAAGAAGTAAGCCGCAGATCAGCGCTTCTTTATATCATCAGGGCTGAGGCCCGGAAGAATTATAGACTCACGCAACTCATGGATGTCATTTGGCGAGAGTGCAGGCAGTAAGGGGTTCGGGCCCTCTTTCCATGAGCTACGCCATTCTGGTGTGACGCCGTCCTCGTTCGTCAGACGATGTTTGCCAAGTGCTTCCAGCTTTAAACCTCGGATGTAGAAGACGGTCAGATCATCAAGCCCTTCCATCACGCTGCGGCCACGCTTCATCAGGGGTTTGCCACGCAGAATAACTTCGTCAGAGCTGATGATGGCTTCCTGACCGAGAGCGTTCACTTTGTCCCGGAAGTCGATCTCCATGAAGACGTGGCCTTTAGCGCGAACGCGCGTTGGCAGGCCTTGACCGTCTTTGCTTAGAACGGTGATTTCATCCGCTGCGATCTTGTAAAACGGGGCCATTTCCAAGTTCTGAGGGCTAATAGCCCGTGCTTCGCCAAAGCTCATGGTAAGCAGGAAACCGACATCTACGGAGCGCTGTTCCTCATTCTTTTTCTCAGGCTCCTTACTCGTAATCGGCCCAGTTTTACAACCAGCCAATACCGCACCAAGGCCGAGTAGCAGACTAAGTTTGAGAACAGTTGAAAGTGGGGGGCGCGCACTCATTGCTAGGGAGCATAACAGGAGTTTAAGTGTATTACCACGGGCAATTTGGGTCCAATCAATGCTGAAGAATCAATTTTGTGCTAGTCGCAAGCTCCTGAAATCGTTAGACTAATTCTATGAGTTCCCAATGGTATCTTCTCAAAGCCCAAGACATGAAGCCCTTTGGCCCTGCTCCCATTGAGCAACTGCAAAATTGGGCGGCGGAAGCCAAGATTTCTCCTTTGGATCGCGTTTCCGACGATGACCGAAAAACGTGGATGCGCGCGCCGATGGTCGCTGAGTTGCAGATGGACTGGTTGATCGAACTTCCTGACAACTTCCTCTACGGTCCCACGAGCGTCGGAACGCTTCAGGAGTTTCTCGCGACGGGGGAAATTGATGAAACCGCGACGGTGATCAATACGCTGGAAGGCACGAAAAGCAGGATCGGGGATCTGCCCTTCTTTAAGGCCAGTCCTCATCGCATCCGTGGCTCACAGGAAATCTCGGGATTGTTCAGTGATTCAGAGAGCAATGATGTGAACCCTTTCACAAAGCAACGCTGCACTTGGCTGGAGAAGCAAGTCATGGAATTGCAGCGTGACAACCTTCTGTGGCAGGAGCGTTGTGAAAGCCTTAGAAGCCAGTTTATCGAGTCCACAGGCCGCGAGCCCATGTGATGGCAGTAGCACGACTTTAAATATCATTTCTAAGCAAAGAGATGTTGCACTACTCAGCAGAGTGAGTAAGATCGCGGCCCTTCCAAAACAAAGTAAAGCGCGAGTGGCGGAATTGGTATACGCGCAGGATTAAGGATCCTGTGCCGAAAGGCTTAGGGGTTCGAGTCCCCTCTTGCGCACCATCTCTTCAATCTGGGAGAGATGGACAGGAACAAAAAGTTGCTGTGACTCTTGAAATTCATGGCTAAGAGAAGAGATGGTCCCACCTGATACTGCCACCCTCCTCATTCACTGCCCTGACCAGCCAGGTCTGGTGCATGACGTTACCGGATTCCTCTTCTCTCACGGTGGGAATTTGATGGACCTTCAGCAGCACATTGATCCTCTGGAAAACGTCTTCTTCATGCGCGTGGAATGGTCGCTGGAGAACTTCACGCTGGACAAGTCGGAGATTGAGCCGCGCTTCGCCCTTCTCGGCAAGCGCCATCAGATGACTTGGAAGCTAAGTTTCCAGAGCCAGCGTGCGCGGGTGGCCTTATTCATCTCAAAGGAAAGCCACTGTCTCTATGATCTTCTCTCCCGCCATGAGTCGGGTGAATTGCCCGTGGAGATTCCTTTGATCATTAGCAATCATGATACCCTGCGCAGCGCGGCGGAACGCTTCGGCATCCCCTTCCATCACTTTCCGATCACGAAGGAAAACAAAGCTGCACAAGAACGCGCCCAGCTTGAATTGCTCAAAGAAAATCGCGTGGATACGATCGTGCTCGCCCGTTACATGCAGATCATCAGCGAGCAGATGATCGGGGATTATCCCAATGACATCATCAATATCCATCACTCCTTCCTGCCCGCCTTCGTAGGCGCAAAGCCCTATCATCAGGCTTATGAACGGGGCGTGAAGATCATCGGTGCCACATCCCATTACGTTACGGCGTCGCTTGATCAAGGCCCCATCATTCATCAGGATGTCATGCGCGTCTCCCATGAAGACAGCGTGGCAGACCTCGTGAGATTAGGTAAGGATTTGGAGAAGACGGTTTTGGCGAAGGCCGTCTGGTGGCATGTGATGAACAAGGTGCTGGTCTATCACAACAAGACCGTGGTCTTCTCTTAATCACAACCTCTCACATCAGGTAAAGGCAACCTCCTTCGTAACCACATCCCGTATTGTGTTTACCATTCCGCCCTGTCACCATCCCAACTTATGCGCAACCTCCTACTCCTTTTGGCCCTTTGCTCGCCACTGCTGCAAGCTCAAGACGCTCCAGCCACAGCTAAGAAACTCACCGTCCTCATCAAGCCTGCCAAGCCCTTTGTCTTCGACAAGAACGGCGCACCCGCTGGTTACAGCATCGACCTCTGGAAACGCGTCGCCGAAGAAAGCCACCTTACCTTTGATCTCAAGCCAGTGGCCACCGTGCCTGCGCTCATTGATGGTTTGAAGGCTGGCCAAGCAGATGTCGGCGTCGGTGCCCTCAGTATCACGGCTGAGCGCGAAACCCTCGTGGACTTCACTCATCCCTTCTATAAATCAGGCCTCCAGATCCTCGTAAATGCAGGGTCCGCACCGTCCCCCTTCCGCGCCTTCCTTCGTCTGGATGTCTTTAAAATCCTTGGCATCCTTCTGATCGCCATCCTCATCAACTCTCACATCCTCTGGTTCTGCGAGAAAAAGAAAAACCCCGAGTCCTTCCCCGAAAACTACGTCGAAGGCATCCTCAATGCCATGTGGTGGTCCGTCTGCATCCTCGTCACGCTCGGCTGTGAAAACATCGCCCCCACCCGCATCATGGGCCGCTTACTCGGCGTCGTCTGGATGCTTGCCGGAGTCGCCCTTTACTCTTACGTCACCGCCACGCTCACCTCCACGATGACCGTGAACACCCTGCAAAGTGACATCAGCTCCGTGGCCGATCTGCAAGGCCTCACCGTCGGCACCATCGAAGGCAGCTCCTCCGTCGAGTTCCTCAAAGCAAGCAAGCTCACCCCCACCACCTACCCAGATGTGGACGCTGCCTGCCGCGCCCTCACCGCTGGCGACATCAAGGCCGTGGTCTATGACGCCCCTTTGCTTAAATACTTCCTCAGCACCAATCCCGGCACCAAGCTCCAGCTCGTCGGCGACCTCTTTGAAAAGCAGGACTACGGCTTCGCCTTACCTGAGAAAAGCCCGCTAAGAAAAGACATCAATCGCGCCCTGCTCAAGCTCACCGAAGAAGGCTTCTTGGATGAATTGGACAAGAAGTGGTTCGCTACGACCACCGCGCCTGCGGCTCCGTAATCAAAGAACGCGACAGGCTTTCTGTTTCAGCATTTAGGAAAGGAGCGCTTGAAGGGCGCTTCCTACTCGCTTCAATGCGCGACTGATCCAGCGCGAACCACCGAGCGCTGGGAAAGGAACGGTCTTCGTTCCTCAGACCCACGCGCCCCCTTAATTACTATGACCCGACCGAAACCTGCGATCATCTTCATCTTCATCACGCTGTTCTTGGACATCTTCGGCATCGGTGTGATCGTGCCGGTTCTCCCTAAACTGGTGGAGCAGCTTCAAGGCGGCAACGTGCAGGCCGCAGCCCATTCTGTGGGCTTGCTCGGCGCTTTGTATGCGCTCATGCAGTTCCTGTTTTCACCCGTGTTGGGCAGTCTGTCAGATCGCTTTGGTCGCCGTCCGGTGATCCTCGTTTCGCTGCTGGGCTCGGGCCTAGATTACCTCGTGCTGGCTTGGGCACCGACCATTGGTTGGTTATATCTGGCACGCATCGTCTCCGGTTTTACGGCCGCGAACTTCTCTGCGGCCAGTGCTTACATTGCGGATGTCACGCCGCCGGAAAAACGAGCCGCAGGCTTTGGCATGATCGGAGCGGCCTTTGGTCTGGGCTTCATCGCTGGGCCAGCCATCGGTGGATTGCTCGGTGGGTTCGGCTTGCGCGTGCCTTTCCTCGTGGCCGCTGGAATCACGCTGTTGAACTGGCTTTACGGGGCCTTCGTTTTACCGGAATCGCTCGCGCCGGAGAATCGCCGTGCCTTCAAATGGGCCAGCGCGCATCCGATCAAAGCGCTCACGGCATTGAGTCGTTGGCCGCTGGTCATGGGACTCGCCGGCACGCACTTTCTGAGCAACCTCGCAAGTAATATCTATCCCTGTCTTTGGGTGCTCTACACGGGCACGCGCTATGGTTGGGACAGCAGGCAAGTCGGGCTGTCACTCGCCCTGGTCGGCGTCATGGCCGCGACCGTGCAAGCGGGCCTCGCGGGCCGTATCATCAAGGTCATCGGTGAGCGCAAAGGCATCTATGGAGGCTTGCTCGCGATGGCTCTGGCCATGTTCTGTTATGGTTCCGCAACCCAGGGATGGATGGTTTATTTCATCATCCTCATCGGGTCACTGGCAGGCGTCGGCTCGCCCGCTACGCAATCCATGATTTCCCAATCCGTGCCCGCAGATGAACAAGGCGCGGTGCAAGGGGCGCTGAACAGCATCACCAGTGTGGCAGGCATCCTCGCGCCATTGCTTTGGACGTTCCTTTTCTCATGGGCGCTTGCGCCTGAACGTGGCTTCCAGCTTCCCGGCCTTCCCTTCTATGGGGCCAGCCTCGTTTCCTTGCTCGCTGCGGCCTGCGCTTGGCGGGCCTTTCAACGAGCGAAGACGGTAACGGCCTGAAACCTCCGTTACCGTCCTGCTTTGCCTGACTCTCCTGGGGTCAGAGGGACATCAGGAAATCAAGGAGCTGCTGCTTCTGCTGCGCGGTGAAGAGCAGGTAGCGATCTCTCGTGATCTTAGCTTCTCCATCGTGGGCCTTGATGGCGTCATCCACGGTCAAAGCGCGACCGTTGTGCAAGTAGGGCGCGCTGCCACGAAGGCCCCAGAGCGGCGGCGTCTTCATCTCACGAACGCCGGCGTTTCCTTGAGCAATCCCGTCTCCGAGGGTGCCCATGTCATGCAGCAGTAAGTCCGAGTAGAGATTCACCGACTTGAGATTGAGCGCCTCGATCTTGTTAGTGCCCGTGGTCATCTGCGGCGTGTGGCAGTTCACACAACCGACCTGTTGGAACAAGGCACTGCCAGTGGTAACACTCGTGGTGATCGGGCCTCGCGGTGGCGGGGCCAGGAGGCGCATGAAGTCTGCGGCGCGATCAATATCCGCCTTACCTGATTTGGGATCAACCACGTCCTCGGGATCAGCCACCTTGTCCAGTTGAGCCAGCAGAGCGGTATTTCCATTGGGCGCATTTTCCGTGGGGAAGAACCGATTGGTGATGCCCATCTCATTGACATAAGCATCAGCCGCGAAACTTAAGATGACCGCCTGCTGAGCCTTCCAACCAAAGCGGCCCACGCGGGTTTGTCCGCTGGAGATGTCTTGGATGATGGCGGCGCGTCCTTGAATGCCGTCGATCTTTACCTTCTTCACGTTGTTCAGGATGGTCGCATCAGGAATGGCTTCGATCAGCCCCAAACCGAAGAGCGGGGTGGACTGACGCAGCGTGACGATATTTGCCTCTGTCGGGATCAATTCGATGCCGTGACCGAGGATCGAATTATCCTGCAAGAGCGAGCCGCCGAGCGCTTCGAGGGGATCGAAGATGCCGTTCAACGACTTGCCAAAGCGTGTGACGTTCACATTGCTACTTCCACCTATCGCAGGCTGTGAGTGACAGGCCACGCAGGAGTCGCGATTAAAAATGGGGCCAAGCCCGCCTGCGGGGGTCTCTCTCTGCACAAAGTCATCCTTGCCGTCCATGAAGGCGGCCAGTTGATCTGGCGTCAGCCCTGGCAGGGCATCGCCGGGCCGCACCGTTTGCGGATTAGTTTGCTGGAACGGCGGCGGGGTGTGTTGATCATGCGGCCGTTTTGGCGGAGCTTTCCCCGTCTGCGGCGGTGGCGGCTGATTATTCTGATTATTCTGTGGCGGTGGTGGCTGCTGATTATTCTGTGGTGGCGGTGGGGGGACAGGAGCAGGGGGCGCAGGCTGTGCAGAGGCATTGCCACCAGCGCTCAGCGCGGCAGCAAGAATGAGAGAACCTAGGGTCGCTTTCATAGTCGTATTTGGTTTGGTCGTAACGGATGCCATCGCGGTGGATCGCGACTTCTAATCAAATCTAGCACCGCTGTGTAAAGCGCTTGTGTTGCGGAGGGTAGAAAATTGTAAAGGAAGAGTAAATGTTCGTGCTCTGAGCTCCTTTGCCTACAAAAAACACGATTCCCCTTTCAAGTTTTGTTTATCCAACGAGCGCCACTTGCTGAACCGGATCAGCCATGCATAGTCAATTCTCCCCCATGAAATTTCCCCCTCATTTTACGAGAACCATTATTGCGCTGACCCTGCTCGGGCATCTGGCCTTTGCCGGACTCTGGGTCTTCTGGAAGCACCGGATGGCCACGATGGAAGAGACTGATTTTGAAGTCACTTCCCTGGCTTGGAAATAGCAAACTCACCTCTCGTCCTCAAGCCAAAGCTTGCCGCGCTTGAAATCGAGCGTCACCCGGAAGGCACTCAACAGACCACTGCCGATCTTCGGCTGATCACTCACGATGAGAGCGTTCACATTGATGATGGGTGGACCCAACTTCTCAATCGTCGGCAGCCAAACCACGCGGTTGATCGTGCCTTGATCCACGGCCCCGACGCCTATGCGAGTGCCGTTGACGGAGCGCGCTCGTCCTGCCAGACCCATCTTCGTCACGGTCGCCTCATTGACCTCCGCTTGTGAAGAGGAGCCCGTATCCAGCAGCGCAGTCCACGTCACGCCACGGCTCTTAATCACCACATAGGGCAGGCCACTTCGGAAGATCAAAGGCACACTCCAGACCTTCTTCTGCGTGGGATGGAAGTCTCCTTTGAAACTGAAGACGGCCTTTCTTGCGGGATAATCCAGCGTCAGCCAAGAGCACGCCTGGCGTGTCGGCATCATGCCCCAGACATCGAAATCAAAAGATCGCCTCGGGGATAACGGCCAACCCGAACGCACGTCATTCTGGCGCGTGCGAATCAGGCAGGGCTGGTGTTGAATCTGCCAGTCACCCAACGCCACCGACTCCGGTAGCCCCAGCAGCGCTGACTCCACTCCTGAAATGCCGATGAGCTTGAAGTCCGTCTGACGGGGATTCAGCACCTGCACGCGAGCCGCCACCGCTGTTTTAGCCTCCAGCACACAGCCCTGACTGCCCGTATCCAGGATCATCTTCACGGTGGATGAACCATTGAGCACACAAGGAATCACCGGTAGGCCATCCCGCTCCGTCATCGGCAGCGTCACGATTCCGGGAACATTGGAAGCGTAACGATGAGCTGCGAGATTGAGCGTCTTCAAATCACCCGCTTGCGCGACCAGTTGACCCATCACCTCTGGTGAAACCAAACGCTGCCGCGCCTCGGGTGTGACCGCGCATGAAGCCAGAAAGCTAAAGACGAAAAGGAAATGAAACGGCGGAAACGAATTCAAGAGTTCCCCAGCATGGCTCCATTCCGCCAGTGCTCAACTTTGAAGTTAGGTGTTCTCACGCTTGCAGGCAGAGCCCGCTCTACTGCCATGCCTGATACCCATTCATTTTCATCCTTCGCGTGATTTGGCTTTCGTCGCAGATCGAGCGCGGACGGTAGCGACAGAATGAAGGAACGTGATGCGCGGCGGTATAGACTGCCGCGCCTCAAGAGGGGTGAATTTTCATCAAGCGAAACAGGCCGCCAGACCCGCGTGGCTTGGGCATCTTGCCCAAGAATGAGCTTCCC
>JANYJH010000243.1 GCA_025361865.1 Phragmitibacter sp. | reverse complement strand
CAATGATAACCATGTTCGTTAGGCGATTCGTTGTGTAGGGATAACGTCATGAGCGTAACGATTGGCAAGGCGGAGAAGGAGGCGAAAAGACCATGCAGCAGCGTAAAACGGACCGAAAAGGCAGAGTAGAGAAAGAGGTAGCGAGATGATAATGAGCCACGGCCTCTCTTGCCCCTGCTGGAAGAAGAACTCCTGAATACCAAACCGTCCGGGAAGTGACATGAGCACGTCGAATACGCAAAGCGCGAGAATCGCAGCCACTACGATCGTGAGGTGCCGATATTCGCGGCGGAACGCGAAATAGCTGATAGCCAACGGCACACCGGCAACGAGAACTGTGAGAAAGAGTATGAAGACGGCCCAGCCCCAATTGTGCTCTGCGAGGCTGTTGAAGAAGACACGCAGACAGACGGTGATGTTGTAGAGCCCAAAGCCGCCGAATCCGAGAACGGACGCCCACCGGAGTATTTCTTTTGGCTTCATTTCAGAGGACGCTCGTAGAATCGCCAACATTCAAGGATCACTGCAACCAGGGGCGGGGCGGGTGGGATGACATCCATGATGCGTGGTTTATCCCAAGGCGTCAATAACTCTTGCTTGGTTGTCTGGTGCATCCGGCTGTTCAGCACCTGAGCGCCCCACGCTGCGCCTACCTTTTCATCCTAAACAGGCCTTAGTTCAGTGCCATTCCTACCCTGAGCTCTTTTCCCCCTCGGCGGCGTGGATGGTCGTCAGCGGTGCCAGCAGCAACGCGGCTAGAAGTCTGGTTGTGTGTATTTCATGGTTTGGAAACTGGGGTGGGGGCAAAGATGAGTCTGTCCACGAACTCGTTCGTTTTAAAGAACTCCGAGCCGCTTACGGGCTTTCCGCCGAGGGTGAGATTCTCGAAGGTGAGGTTTCGGATGCGAGCGTCGGGTTGGCCCCAGAGCAGTTGTGGTTCGCCGAGGACGCTCGGCGCGGCGATGGAGATGTTTTGGAAGAGGATGCCGGAGAGGTCGCCGGGGCCGCGTTTGCCATCGCCATACGGCTTGGGGACGGTCATGCAGATGAAGAACTGTTGCAGCGTGGGCCGTGGGTCTTCGATGTTGATGTTGCGGAAGATGACGCCAGCTCCGCCGTTGCTCTCGCCCTCGCCACGCATGTTGAAGATTCGCCCGCCGTTCCAGTGATGCCATTTGGCGCGGGAGTAGATCACGTCGCAGTCTTCGACGATGAGCTTGCGGCCATCGAGATTTGGCACGCTGCTGAGGACGAAGGACGAGCCGTTCGCGTCGTTCCACAGCACGCAACGGCGGATGCCGAGGCCGTTCACGTAAAGCGAGTCATCCTGCGTGCGAATGAAGCAGTCTTCGATGAGTGTGTTGCCGAAGGGATTGATGCCGTCGCCATTCGCGCGCCAAGTGAATATCTTTGTCCACTTCACTTCGTTGGGATGCCCCGCTTTGTAGGGATGGATGAGCATGAGCGAATGCGAGGCTGAGTCGGCAATGGTGATGCCTTCGACTTGGGTGTCCGTGGCACCAAAGATTTCGATGGGTTTGCGACTCCCCTTGGTTTTCCCAGAGAAGAGTTTTTTTAAAGCGTTCGCATGCTTCAGCTTTGCGCCGGATAGAGTGCCGTGTCCGAAGATGCGGATGTCATGGCTGTTCTCCCATTCGGGATGGCAGAACGAGCCATAAACCATCGCATCTCCAGGGATGTAATACTGGCGGTTTGCACTCACGGGGAATGCCGCAGCGATGTCATGCACGCCGGGCAAAAAATAGAGCGTGCTCCAGTCACCATCAGCAGGTGGTTTCTCACCGGGCTTCACCGTGCGCACGCCGGGGCCATCGGGACTGGGTTTGTTTTTGAGTGGTGGATTGGCAAAGAGCGAGATGGTGTGAATCGGCGGGCCTTTGTAGCCCTTTCCCGTGTCCTGTCCGTCCATCTGGCCATCAATGTCCACTGCGACGAGACAGGGCTTGTCGAGTTTGACGAAAGCCTTGCCGTTCTTGACCGAGCACACGGATGCCTGGCGCTGAGGATGCGCTGCCGCACTGCGAATGGGTGGACCATTGACACGAGAAATCTCGATCTCTACTGCGCCGGAGGTTTCAAAGTTCACATAGGTGTGAGTCCAGCCTGCCAGGGTGTCGAAGTAGCCTTCCTCCGTTTGGCATTCCGTCTGCCAAGCAAAGGCGCTCTGCCATTCACTGCCATTACCGACGGAGCGCACACGCACCTGATAATGCGATGAAGCCGCGAGGCCGGGCACTGGCGGATAGACGACCAAGCCATCAACGGCACGCAGCGGCAAGGTTAGCAGCAACAGAAGTAGGGGAGCGAATCTCATGGCGTTGTTCCATGCTACTCGACTTTGAGATTGTCGAAGAAGAATTCATCCGAGTCGCTGACTTTGGACACAATCCTCAGCCTGAGTTGGTTGCCGAGGATGTTCACTGCCTTTATCCACATCGCTCTGATCTTTGATGGGCTGCTTTACCTTAATACGCCCTAGCGAGGTCAATGGTGATGCTAATGCAATGCTTAATTTTGCGCGTAACAGGTCAGATGAAGAATTTTAAGGCCCAGGCATGCTGCGGGGAAGGGTTTGTAGGGGGCGCGCCCGTCTTGGAGGGTCGCGGAAGGCTGGAAGGTTTCAGTTTGGCATTCCCACAGGGTCGCGGAAGGCGGGAAGGTTTCGGTTGGGCGTCCCCTAAGGGTCGCGGAAGGCGGGAAGGTTTCCGTTTGGCGTTCTCGAAGGGTCGGGAACGACGGGAAGGTTTCCGTTTGGCGTTCTCGCAGGGTCGCGAACGGCGGGACGGTTTCCGTTTGGCGTTCCCGCAGGGTCGCGAACGGCGGGAAGGTTTCCGTTTGGCGTTCCCGCAGGGGCTTGGGGAGGTTACCTTGGCATTCCCTTGTTAGACGGCCTGATGATAGGCAGGCTCTCCAACTTCCAAGCCCTCTTTTTCACAAATTTTGATGACGCTAGGTATCACTGAGCAAGATGCCTAGGGTGAAGATTCCCTTAACATTCAGAGTGAGTCTGGGAATCACTTCGCAGCATTCGCCGCTTTCACTTCTTCGACCCGCTTTTGCGAGGCAGGCGAGAGCTTGTTGATCGCGTAAGGGACTTTGGCTCCGTTGGCCATTTCAAAGGTGATCTGATCGCCGTTTACTTCTAGTAGTTTGGCTTGAATGGCCTGACCTGCGGAGTTGGTCCAAGCTTCCAGCGCACTGTCTTTGATCGTTACTGGGCCTGCTGCGGCTGCGGCTTCGGGTGCAGGCGTTGGCGTCGGCACCGCCGCAGGGGGCGTTGCGGCCGGTGGAGTGGCGGGCTTGGCTGCTGGCTTCGGCTCTTCTGCGGAGGGCGGTGGATTGTCAGTAGAAGGGGTCTTGGAAGCATTGAGCTTCTTCAGTTCCTTACCGAACTTGTTGAGGTCCTTTTCGCTGAGAGCTTTGATTTTCTCGCTTGTCAGGCTGGCCAATGCCTTGGTGCCGTCATCGGTCACCACGAGAAGTTTAGGATATTCTTTGCCCAAGCTTGCCGATTTGACTCCCTGCTGAACGTTCTCAGGAAAACGCGACCAACTGACCGAGTTGTTCCCTTTGAGCACGACGATGACCGCATCATCTTCGATGGCCCAGAAGGTTTTCACTCCGGCAGCCTTCTCGGCTTCCATCTTATCTTTATCAGCAGCAGCGCCGCCTTCACCGCCTGTTACCATGAGCGCCAGCGGCTTCTTCTTCTTGGCGGCATCCTTCTGAGCGTCATCGTAGGTGAACGCGTTGTAGGTGTTGCCGGGGATGCTCTTTTTATCAGCCCCTTTAAAGTCCCCCGTTTTAGCGGCGGGCTTGGGATTCGCAGCGAGAGCCAAGTTGGCTACCGCTGCGGTCGCGAGAATCGTTGCAATGCCGAGAGAGAGATTTTTCATGTCTCAAGGATGCTCAATGAAATGTTGCAAGCAAGGGGATTAACCCAAGATTTTTCCTAACATGCCGCTCTTGAGCGCCATTTGCAGTCCTTGCTCAAGGAGTTCGCCTTTGACGGACTCACCATGAGGAGTGAGGTGATCAATCAATCCTGGCAACATGGAGGCGATGCCACCCGCAACTACATTTGGATCCTGGCCAGTCTGTTGGGCTGCCGCTTCGACATGCTCTCCGAGCACTTGCTGAACCTGCTCAGCGCTGACCGGCTGATTGGCACCCGTTCCGACCCATGAGGCTACTTTGTCACCAAGTCCGGCCTGCTGGAACTTCGCCATGATGCCTTCAATGCCGCCCGCTTGCTGAAGAAGTCCGGTTACCATTTGCACCATCTGATCCTGCGAACCTGCCGCAGCTTGTGGTTGCGTTTGTTGACCGCCAAGCACACTGCTCAACGCCGATTTTGCAAGATCTCCAAGTAGGCTCATAATATTTACTTATTGGTTTAAAGGTGAGTCGTTCATTACAAGTGCTGTGAATTTTGGCAATTGGGATTTAGGCCTACACGATATTTCTTGAATCCCATACGTGGGATATTTACGACAAACGGTCACGGAAGTCTTCGTAGCCAAAACGGCGGATCACTTTGAGTTCATCCGTCACAGGATCGTAGGTATCAATATCCGGGTGAGGCACGCCATTGAAAGTCGTGGTCTTGACCATCGTGTAATGAGCCATGTCTGTGAAGACGAGCTTCTGCCCGATCTCCAGTTCTTTCGGGAAGGAATACTCTCCGATCACATCACCCGCGAGGCAGGACGTGCCACCGAGCTTGTAAGAATAGGGCAACTCACCCGGCTTACCGCTGCCGATGATGTGAGGCCGATACGGCATCTCCAACACGTCTGGCATGTGGCACGTCGCAGACACATCCAAGATGGCCGTCTGCTCCTCTACCCCGACGATGTCCAACACGGTGCTGACCAGGTAGCCCGTGTTCAAGCCGATGGCCTCACCCGGCTCCAGATAAACATCCACGCCGTAACGCTCGCGGAAACTCTTCACCACCCGGATGAGACGCTCCACATCGTAGCCGGGCTTCGTGATATGATGACCGCCGCCCATGTTCACCCAGCGGACTTGTTTGAGAAGTCGGGGAAAGCGTTTCTCCACGGACTCAAGAACCCGCTCCAGCACGCCGGAGTCCTGCTCACAAAGGGCATGGAAATGCAGCCCCTCGACGCCGCTCAAATCAGCGTTCTCCAGCTCCACATCACGAATGCCAAGCCTGCATCCAGGCGAACACGGATCATACAAAGCGACCTCCACCTCGGAGTATTCAGGGTTCACGCGAAGACCAGGACTGGGGGCTTTCACAGCCGCCGCCACCATCGGCTTGAACTGCTGCCATTGGCGGAGTGAGTTGAAGGAAACATGGTCCGCGATGGGAATGATCTGCTCCATTTCCTCGGGTTTGAAACCGGGCGAATAGACGTGGACTTCCTTGTTGAACTCCCGTCGGGCGAGCAAGGCTTCGTTCAATCCACTGCCGCAGCAGCCGCTGAGATATTGACGCACCAGTGGGAATGTGGAGAACATCGCGAAGCCCTTCAAGGCCAGCAGAACCTTGCATCCAGCCTCACTCTGCACCTTCGCGAGCAGTTCGAGATTGCGTTTGAGCAAGGACAAATCCACCACGTAGGCGGGAGTGGTCACACGGGCGGGATCGAAGCTGGTATCGGTCATGGGGATCAATGGAGGCCTTCACCATTGCGATGAACAGCGGCGAGTCAAAAACTCACTGGCAACAATCCAGCGACGCAGAGGGAAAGGATTTCCATCCGGCCTCGTTTTGAATAGGCATGTCATCCACTCCTGTCCGCCCATCCCTTTCTTGGCTGCCGCTCACGGCCCTCGTTCTTCTCACGGTTCGCCTCACAGCAGCAGATTACTTTCCGCCACCGGACAGCGAAGGCGGCTGGCGCACGCTGAAGGACGCCGCGCAGATTCGCGAGCTTGCCGGCATGAAATTGTCAGGCTTGGAAGATGCCTACAACATCACGGAACGCTCCACGGCCAATGGCGGTCTCGTCGTCGTGAGGAAGGGCTACCTCGTGTTCGAGAAATACTTTGGCCGCGCCAGTCGCAATGCCAATCCTGACATGGCTTCCACTGGCAAAGCCTTCACGAGCATCGCCTGCGGGATCATGCTGAAGGAGTTCAAAGATAAGATTCCGCAAGGCTTGGACACGAAAGTCTTCACTGACAAGTTCCTACCCGAAGCACTGCCTTTGGATGATCCTCGACGCGCTGAAATCACGCTCGGTCAGCTTCTCTGCATGACCGCTGGCTACAATGGCGAAGGCCAATCACCAACGGGCATCGTCATGGGTAAAGCCTCGCCCATGAAGCCCGCGCTCGGCCAGAACATCAAGGACCTGGACCTGTCCTCATTGCATGTGCCGCTCTGGACGAATCCTGGCGCTGGCTATTCCTACTCCTCACCCGCTCCGCACATCGCATCCATCGTGCTGCGTCACGTCACCGGTATGGAGTTGCAGGACTACATCGGCGAACGCCTCGCCAAACCCATGGGCTGGGGCCTTTGGGGCTACTGCCTGCATCGCGGTGATTTTGATATGCCTCATGCGAACGGCGCGGGCAGCATCGCCTTACACGCGACGGATGCCCTGCGCTTCGCTTACTGCTTGGCTCACGAGGGTCAGTGGAACGGAAAACAACTCGTGCCATCCGACTACATCAAGCTCTGCCATTCGCCTTCACCGTTCAATCCCCACTGCCCCTTCAGCCTCCAGTTTGAGCACAACACCGACGGCCACGTCATCGGTGCTCCCCGCGATGCCTTCTTCAAATCCGGGGCTGGTGGCTTCTGCCTCTACGTCGTGCCTTCGCTTGATCTCGTCATCTATAAACTGGGTGGCAAAGACGGCCAATACGACCACGCTCTCACCGGCCTGCCGCAGCCGGAGCAAAGCCATGACCGCGACAACTGGCAGCCCCTTCCCCACACGCCCTTCGATGAAGGAAGCTCCGGCGGCGATGCCCTATGGCGTGTGTTGCAAATGGTCTCAGGAGCAGTGTGCGACTAGAGCCGCTTACACCCTGAGCGCGCCACGGAACGCCCTGGCGCTATAGTAAGACTGCGCACCAGTGTGATATATGAAGACATGGCCGAAGCGGCGATCACCGAAGAGGGCGCCGCCAAGTTTTCTAATATCAGCCGGTGCTTTCACCCAGCTCGATGTCTTCGC
>JANYJH010000242.1 GCA_025361865.1 Phragmitibacter sp. | reverse complement strand
GTGAACACGCCGAGGCCACAGTGCGCCCGGTTTTCCTGTGGGCGGACGAATCACAGTTTTTCGTCAATTCCTACGATGCTCTCTTCCAGAGCACGGCCCGCAGTTCGCGCGCCTGCACCGTTTACCTCACGCAAAATCTGCCGAGTTACCATGCCACGTTCAGCGGGGCCAACTCCCGCGCCGAAGCCGATGTGTTTTTAGGTAACCTGCAAACCAAAATTTTTCATGCCAACGGTGATCCGACCACGAACAATTGGGCGGCGGAATCCATCGGGCGCATCCGGCAGGTTCAAGCCAACGCCGGACTTTCCGAAGGCCAGGGGCCGCGCGGCGGGGCCGGAAGCATGAACCAGAGCGCGGGCGGCACCATGACCTATGAATACACCGTGCAACCGCAGGAGTTCACCATGCTGCGCAGCGGCGGGGCCGAATGCGACTTGCAGGTGGATTCGGTGATTTTTCAGGGCGGACGCCGCTGGCTTGTGCCCGGCAAGGACAAGAAGACACCGCAGAACTTCATGCGGCACGTCTTCCAGCAGGTTTATAAGAAGGACGCTGCCAAATGATTGACCGGCAGCCCCAGCCCAGCACGCCACTGGCGAGGATTCCGTTCTTGAGCGCGGTGCTTCACTGCATCGCCATGACCGCCATCGTCTTTCTGCGCTACAGTTTTGGGTTTACCTATCTTCGCCCCAAGAGCGTGTTTTTCGTGTTCTCATGGGCTTTCGTGCTATTCTTCATCTACGCATGGAACGAGCCGGGAGTATGGCCGAAATATCGCCTCGTGTGTCTCTACGGTATGGGGGCCGTGCTGCTTTACCTGGTCAATTTTGTCTGGGCCTTTTTCTGTGAACTCTACGAGAAGGGGGAACGTGAATACTATTCCGGCACATCCTACCCCATCCGCTTGATGCAGCTGGCAGGCAGCTTCCCCTCGGCCCGCCTTGAGATGAACTGGCATATCTGGGTTGAGCCGGGTTTGGTTCTGCTTGCCGCCGCCGCGTTGCGGCTGCTTTTCCGGGAGCGGCATCTTTCGACATGGCTGTTCGTGGTCGCTCCATGCTTCTGTTTCAAGGAATGCCTGAACTACTGGTTCAGGATTCGACAGAAGAAGCGCGGCACTGAGGCGATCAAGGAAGCCGAGGAACAGATCAACGCTCCCGCGAACAACCCGGATGTTGAGGCTCCCAAAGCCGCCCGCAAACAGAACGTCAAACAGCAGCGGGCCGGGACCATGAGCGCCACCGAGGAATTGCAGGAGCGGCGCTTCGCCGCTCTGCTTGAGATGGAGCCGCCGTTTTCCCTGGAACAAGCAGAGCAGAACTACCGCACCCTGGTCAAGAACTGCCACCCGGACCCGAACGACGGTTCCGATGAGAACAACCGGAAGACGGCGGAATTGAACGATGCAGTGGAGTTTTTCCGTGCTAGAGGTGGGGAGTAATTCCACCGCCCTTGCTTCTGTTGATGTTTTCCAGTAAGATTTCCTCATGTTCCTTACAGTGGAAATTCCCGACCGCATCGCCCGACGTTTGCGTCTTGATGCTGATCAAGCAGGACGCCGCGCTTTGGAAATGTTCGCGCTCGCAGGCTACCGCGCAGGGGAACTTTCACGCGGGCTTGTGAGTGAAATGCTGGACATGGAGTTCAATGAAACCGAGCAATTCCTTCACGATCACGGTGCGTTTCTTGATATTCGTCTTTGATGAATTCGATGAAGATGCCGCCAACCTCAAAAAGCTTCTCTCGCGCTGAGGATGCAGCCTGTTTGGCTATATATTTCAAGAGCTTGAACGGCGTTTAACCTAAAGCGCTGCCTGTAGTGAAGACCCTTGACTTGGCTGTCAAGATCTGTTACAATGTAAACAACGTAAATACATGGAGGTTTTTATGGCTACTGCCGTTGTCAGCGCACGCATTCCCGAATCAGATAAATTCCGTCTCAACAAGCTTGCCCGCCGTTCTGGACGCACGGAAAGCGATGTTGCCGCAACCATCATCCATGAAGCGCTCGAATGCGGTGAATTTCCGCACATCGAATTCCGCGACTCTTCCGTTGGCCGCCAGGCTTATGTGAAGGGAAGCAGGCTTGCCGTCTGGCAGGTCGAGCAACTGGCACGTCGTTTTAACGGCGGTGCCGCAGAAGTGGCGAATCATCTCGAAAGGCCGTTTCCCATCATCCAGGCAGCACTCAATTATGCACAGGCCCACAAGGAGGAAATTGACCTCGCCATTGCCGACAGTGATTCGATGGATTTTGAAGGCTTGAAACGTCTCTTGCCGGGCATTGAGCTTTACGATTTAGCCGCGCAGGGGAAGGGCAATAAGGGTGCTTAAATTTCTTCTCGACGAGCAGCTTTCGCCAAAGGTTGTCATTGCTGCCCTGAAGCTTGTTCCTGAAATGGTGATTGAGGCCGTCACCACATGGCAGGACGGAATTTACCGGGCGGTGGATGACCATGACGTTTTAACTGCGGCCACGAATGCCGGGATGACCCTTGTCACCTACGATCTACGCACCATCCCGGCGCTCTTGCGCCAGTGGGCGGAAGATGAACGTGCCCATGCGGGCGTTGTGTTCGTGGATGAAAAAACTATTGCGCAGGACGATTTTGGCAAACTGGCAAGAGCGCTCGCAGAGTTGTTCAAACTTGAAAATGCCAAGAACTGGACAAACCGGGTGATTTTTCTCAGACCCTAAGCCGCAGTCTTCTTTGCGTTTTTCGCCTCGAATCGGATCGTCTTCACGTCATGACCCAATGACTGCCAAACGGTTCGTAGCTTGCTCGCAAAATGACTTTGAACGTGATCCGCAATGAACTTCGTCGGAGCGCGATAGGTCAGGGTGTCGCCGTCTTGGCCGACCAGATGCAGCACTTTGAGCCAAGAATTCGCTGTGGCTTCGCTCAAGTGCTTGGACATGATTTCAAGCACGTTTTCCCAGGCTTCCTCAAGCGGGGTCTTTTCAATCAACGCGATTTGCGCTTCTTTTTCGACGGCAGGCTTTCTGTCGGTGATTTGACGCTTTTCCGTGCGCTCCATCCGAAGCATGTCCTTGCCAAGGCTTGAACTCACCTTTTCCAGCTTCAGGCCGGGCAGGTTGTCCTTCTGCACCAACTTACGAAGCGTGCTGGCGAAATGCTTGTATTCCTGCTGAGACGCCGACTTCTTGTAGAGGTTCTTGAACGTCTCGCGCCACACCCCGTTGGCTCCGCCAGTCGCCTTCCGGGCGTAAAGATATAGCCATCGCTCCACGGTGCCGGGGATTTCAAAATACCGCTTGTCGAGCGTCAGCACATGAAAGTCGCGGATGCTGTCAAAGAGCCATTCGGCGAGAACGACCTCCACACCACGAACTTCGCCTTCCTCCTCGGTGATTTCCCATTCTGAAATCCAGGAGAATTGCTTGATCCGGTGCTTGCGGCGATTGTCCTTCTCCGAACGGATCGTTGTCTCAATACTGGTCATTTTCAGGCGGTGCAGTGCATCTTTGAGCCTCGCATAGGCAGTGCCGTGCGGCGCGATATTGAGCCAGCCGAAAAACTGATAGGGGGTAAAATGGACTCTGCGGGACGGGTCCAGCCCGAGTCGTTTCGCCTCAACCCATTGTGATATTGCGAAAATCAAGAGGTCTTGGTCATAGATCGTTGCAATCCCATGCTCAGAGCTGCCGGTAATTCTGACGGTCTCTTTGAGGCCGCTTTTAGCATCCAGATATTCGTGTTCAATCGGCTCGTTCCTGCCGGGTGTTAAGCTGAACCAGTTGCGCGACATCAGGTCGATTTGATCTTTGGCCGCGACATCAACAGGGGAGGCGGTAAACCGCACAATGTCTTGATGTTCTTTGATTCCGCCCTCGATTGTTCTGGCCATGCCGAAGGCATAGCATATCCATTCGAATAAAACAATATCGTGGGGCTAGCGACCTTCGACACCGTTTCCCGTGCTACATTTACTGTTCTCATTCCGAGAACCCTTGAATATCGCGGGTGTTGCCCCTCCGCTTCGGGGGGCCAGCGACCTTTTGCCCCCTTTTGCTGTGATATTTTTGCTATCGTCGTTCCAGCGACCTTTGAATATCGTGGGCGCAACGACCATATCGGGGGGGCAACGACCAACTATCGGGGGACCAGCGACTTCCATATCGTGGTGTCAGCGACTCATTATCGTGGGGCCAGCGACCCGAACCCCGTTCAAAGCCTTGGTGGCCGTGCCTTTCCGGCTCCGGAAACTTACTTAAACTTTAAGTATATAAACACTTAAACGCCGCTGGCAGGCAGCGAGCCATAGGAAAAGGCTCGCCTGCCACGGCTTGGGAAGGAGAACATCACACGCACTGCCTTTGCAGACCTGCGAGGAACCTCGCAAGCGAGATTGCGTTGTTGCAATGTTGCAACGGCCAGGCAGAAAGCGCAGGGTTTTGTCTAGCAAAGGCTTCGCCTGCTGTCACTCAAATTTCTGCCGCTCTATTCTGTCCGGGATGATTTACGGACTCACAAATTCCAAAGGCGGTGTCGGCAAGACCACGATTGCAGTGCATCTGGCGGCATGGCTCACCAAGAAAAAGCGCACGGTCATTTTCATTGATGCCGATCCGCAATCATCCGCCTCGCAGTGGATTCGCGAACTCAATCTTCCAATCGCACTCGAAGAGATTTCCGACCCGGAGAAGATAATTCATCGAGTCGCAAAACTTGCGGCTGATGCGAATGACATTGTCATTGACGGCCCCGCTGGACTCTCAACCACCACACGGGCCATCATGCTTCGTGCTGACAAAGTGTTTCTTCCATGCGGTCCGTCCATTCTCGATCTCCGTGCAGCTTCAAAAGCCGTCGCCCTGTTGCGCGAGGCGCAGAAGTCCCGCAAAGGACTTCCAAAGGGCGCATTGATCCCGAATAAACTTCAAAAACGCGGGCGCTTGAGCCGCGAAATGCTTGGCGCTGCCAACAAGCTTGGAATTCCATTGTTGTCCGGCCTCTCACAACGACAAAGCTTCGCGGACGCCGCAGGTCAGGCGAAAGTTGTTTGGGGAATGGGCGCAACATCCTTGCTCGCTTCACATGAGATGCAGCAACTCATGAAGGAGATGACCCGTGGCTAAACGCAGAACTCTAGGTGAGGGGCTGACGCCGGATGAAGAGGCATTTCTCAACGGCACCCCCAAACCCGAAAAGGCAAAGAGTGAACCCAAAACGCAGAAGGAGAAAAAGCCCATGAACCAACCTGCATTAAAGCAAGAATTTGTGCCTCCACCTTCAATTGAAGGTGTCGCACCACCACCGATGCAATTCGGGATGGTGGGACTCAACACACGCGTTGAACCCGCCATAAGCGCCGCGCTTCTCCGCGCTTCCGTAGAGAGGAAAATTCAGCGCAGATCACGAGCTGCGGTTCAAGACATCGTGAACGAGGCGTTAACCGACTGGCTCAAAAAAGCCGGGTATCTAGGATAACCGGATACCTGTTCCGGTGCTCTATCCGTTCACGGTCGCGTTCACGGTCTGTGAGAATTTCGGGGTAAATCAGTGCAAAGCCATGCAAAGCCCTTTGCACTCCCAGCCCTTATTTTACAAGGCTTCCAGCGTGTTTGAAAAACCATGCAAAGCTGCGCAAAACGCCATTTTCCAATTAGAAATCCGCTGCTCTATCCACTGAGCTACGGGCGCGAAGCCTTAGAGTATAGCCTGAAGTCTTCGCTCGGCAAATGGCTTTCCCGTTAAGCACTCACCGCGAGCTTTTCCAGATCAGCACGGCTGGTCTCATAACTGGTGTCAAAGTCTAGGGCTGCGGAGTCTGGCGTGAGGCCATGGATTTCACAGAACTCACGATAAAGTCCAGTCCACCAGTTTTGATGTTGCGTGAGCCCTTGGTCTTTCCATTCACGCCAACCGATGAGGACTTTGCTCCAGCACTGGCTACCGAATTCGATGGCTCCTTTCTGGTCTCCAAAGGCGCTGACATACCATTGCTTTCCGATGGAGGCGTGGAGCACTTCATCGGCCCAGTCGTAGTCTTGAAAGAGTTGGGCGAGGGGATCACCGGACTCGACACCGACTTCCCATTCAAAGCGCTTGCCCGTTTTGGTCATGAGGCCCTGTTCGATGAAGTAGAGGACAGCGTGACGCTCCCAAGGTTGAAGCTGTGTGTTCAAACCGTGGGCCCAAGTGTAGTTCACCATGACAAGGCGGGGCCAGTCAATGCCGTTGGTGACGAAGCCGATCTCGCCCATCATGGCGTGCCGCGCTTCATCCCAGAGCTGGCGGGTCATATCGCGATAATAGGCCCACGGTTTGCCCGGTGTTTCGGTCAAGATCGTCGCCATCATCTCTGGCACGTCTATCTCTCTGAGACGCTTGTAATACATCATCAGGGTCTTGTCCCGAGCGCGGAATTGGGGGTCGTAAAGGAACTCCTCAGCATGAACTCCCATGTTGTAGGGGTCGGTGAAACGGGCGTCCCGTTGCGGTATTTTTTTGTAGCTGAGTGGTTTACCGCTGTAAACAGGAGGCAAGGTGGTGGCTATCACGGGTTGTGTGCCATCCAAGTCACCAGCGGCTTTAAGTTGTGCCTCTAGCACATTTTTGTAAGCGGCATACTGCTCTTGTTGCTCCTTGCTGATGAGACATTTGACCGCTTCAATCCCATAGCGATTCATCTCCGCGATTTCAAGCAAGGCAAAGCGTAAGATCCGCAGGGTCGGATGATCAGCAATGGGATGGGTCACCTCCAGGTGGCGCTGCATTCCGCGTTCAACGGCGGGCAAGGCAAACTGATAGATCCCGAGGATCAGCTCTTCCGTGGTGGGCGCGTTTTGCACCTCCTCGAAGAACAAGGCGAGGCTCTCATCGGGAACCTTGTCCAGTCCGAGCGGCGGCGTGCGCATCTCCGCAACCCGTTCACGCAGAGCGGTGCAGTGCTCTGCGCAATAGTGGCTGTGAAGACTGAAGGCCATCTTCAGTTCATATACAGGCTCTGCGGTGAGGCGCGCCTGGAAGATTTGCATGAGCCGTTTCAAGGCGAAATGATAGCGCTTCAGCCTAGCCACACAGTCCTCAACGCTGAGGCCGGGCTTGCTAGCTTCGCTGAAAGAGGAGATGCCGGCGAGCGCAGGCAGATTTTGATACGGGTGGTATTGCATCACGAAATTTTATGAAGATTGAATCATAGAATTCAAAATGTGTTAAGCGCGGTTTTGCCTGTTCGTTCAATTGTTCATTTTTATAATTAATAAATCTTGGTATTGATAACTACGCTTTCTATGATAATTATTCTTATGACTTTGCAACTCGCCTCTCTCCAGAGAAGTTCCTCGACCAAGCGTTCCGCGATCAGGAGTGACTCCTATGCACGCCTGCTGGATCAGGTCGCGAAGGTGGAAGCTTCTCTGACTCGCACGCGGAAGCAACTCCTTGAGGCCCTGGAACTTGAGATGGAATCGCTGACTCATTTGCGCTGCGAATTGCTGCGTGCGAAGACTGAAGAGACCTCTGGCCTGCCTGAAGAGCGGGGTGCTGTTTCTCTCACAGTGATCGAGGGCTCCGAGAAAATGCTCACGGACCCCCCAATGAATATGGTGAATTTTCCCCTATCCCGCTTAAAAGAAGCCCAAGTGGATAAACTCATGCATGAGGCGCACGTTCATCCAGTGCTCGAACGCGCCTCAGTTGAAGACCTCAGCAACGCGCTCGCCGCGGCCTTCAATTACTCACCAGAGAAAGTTTGATCACGCGCTGGTGGTTGTGACGTGCGCTTCCTCACCACCATGCAGAATGGCGTGGTAGGCCGGAAATTGAGGAAGCCTATTTTTTGGGCCTCAAACGCATCTGATGAAAGCGTCATCAGCCAATGCTCAATGGCTTCCGCCTCATCGCGTCCACCCTCATGGCCAGGATAAGCGACGACGCTGAGCAGGCCACCTTCTGCGAGCCAGTCCAGTGCCTGGGACAAGGCGGACATCGTGCCTTGCGTCTGCGTGATGAGCTTCTTATCACCACCAGGGAGGAAGCCGAGATTAAACATGAAAGCGCGGACATGGCCGCGTAATTCAGGAGGCAAGCGCACACCCAAATGTTCGTGGCTGGAGTGAATCAGCGTGATCTCTTCAGCGCTGAACGGATGGCCTGCTAGACGCTTCCGCGTGGACTCCACGGCGGGGGCTTGCACATCGAAGGCGAAGACTTGGCCTCCTGGCAAAACTTGCTGCGCGAGGAACAGCGTATCATGGCCATTCCCCGCTGTCGCATCCACCACGATGTCTCCCTTTTGCAGCCGAGGCGAAAGCACGGCATGAGACCAACGCACAGCGGTGGGGAGAGGTGCCTGAGAATCATTCACAGGTGGAGTCATCGCGGCTTCAGTGGTTCGCTGCAACATCCACTTCCGCATCTAAAGGCAGCGCATGTAACAAATGATCTAGGAGTATTTTAGCAAAGAATGGGGCCCGTAGAACGCCCTTGGAACCAAGCCCCGCGAGCACGGCGATCCTTGGATGCGCGGGATGGGAGCCGAGCGTAATCTGTTGACCATGAACCACCGGACGGATGCCCCATTGGATGTTGGTCACGGAAAACGGCGCTTGCACAAACTCCGTGAGGATACCCCGCAGCTTCTCAATCCAGTAGTCCAAGGGCGAGTCAAAATCAAAGTCATACGTCGAGCCCACGCGCCATTCGCCATCGCCGCGCGGTTGCAGCCAGCAGCGATGATTCAGGATACGCTGGTCCGGCAGGTCCGCCTTGATGGTCAGAATGACGCCGCGTGCCGAGTGAAATCTCAGCCACGGAAAGTATCGCCCGCCCTGCTGCTGCCAGCCTTTACAAAGGATCGCGTGGCTGAAGGAATGGCCCGCCCAAGTCACTTCCTCGCTCGTGACCATCAGCTCCTCCTCCTTCACCAAGCCCTGCTGCCAGCAACCCTGCGCAGCGAAGAACGCTCGACTCGCTTCCAAATAAGCCGGAGTGTCCAGCCAGCCGGAATGCCGCTGCTGGAAACCGCCGAGCGCGTGCTGAAAAATCGTAGCATCCACCATCGCTGGCGAGGCCGCATGATTGATCCAACGGGTTAGTTCAGGATCAAGCCGCCGCGTCTCCCAGATCTCCGCCTCGCGTGCGTCTTTGAACAGCTTCACGCTCGGCACCCGATGGTAGAACCGCGCACCTAGTAGCTTCTCGATCCGCCGATAAAACCGCAACGCATCCGGCAGCAACTCGGAGATCCTCCAGCTCAGGTTCAGCCGTTTCCCCGTGATCGGCGTCACCAGCCCCGCCGCCACCTTGGAACAAGTCTGCGCTTCATTCGGATCAACCATCAAAAACGGGACGCCCCGTTCCCACAGCCGCCAAGCCACCGCCGTGCCCGCCAGCCCTTGGCCGACGATGAGGATGGGGGCTTGTGTGGTGGCGGATTTCAAAATGCTCGGCGCTGCCTTTCGTAAGAAGGTGGGTAGCTTTGATCATCCTGCAATCTATGAAATCCTTCCCACGCTCTGACGAGCGCAGCCACTAAAAATAGAAAGCGGGTCAGCCGGTGTAAGCCGGATTTTGTGCTGGCGCTGTTTCCAGCACCAGTGGCGGTCATTTCTCTCACGCGCCTCTTGCGAGACACGCGCCCTGCTTGCGCAGCAGTGCGACTAATACCCGAGGTTATCCCCACACCTTGCGGTGCGGTTGCGGCCAGGGCGGGCCGTTTCCTCTGTTCTGTCTTGCACCGCGTGGGGTTTGTCCTGCCTCCTTCCTTACAGTCGGAGCGGTGAGCTCTTACCTCGCCTTTTCACCCTTACCGGGCCTTGCGATCCGGCGGTATATTCTCTGCGACACTTTCCGTGACCGGGGCCTTACGTCCCCAGCCCCCACCCTTGCGAGCGGCACGCTGCCCTGCGGTGTCCGGACTTTCCTCTATCAAACGCCTTGCGACACATGACAGCGACAGCCCCCGGCCAACCCAAGCGCACCTTAATTATGAATGATGAATTATGAATTAATAATTACAGAAAAATGCACTGAGGCCGTTTCCCCATTCATAATTTAAAATTCATCATTCATAATTGCCTAGGCTATGCTAGGCTCTAAGCCATGTCCGGTCAAACCTACCAGTGGGCGAATGAGAAGCGCTCGGCGTTCAAACTAGAGCGCTGGTCTTGGAGCCATACTTGGTGGATGTTCGTGGCCATTCTGTTGGCGGTGGCGCTGCATGTCTGGCTCTATTTTTTGTTCAACAATCTGGAGCTCGGTCGCAAGTTTCTGCCGCAGGTGCAGAAGGAAAAATCTAGGCCGGATCGCATCGCGATCAATCCCGAGGCGCTGAAGAGACAGGAGGCGATCAAGCAGATTCCAGACATCATCGGCGCGAACAATGTGCCGCCTGAACCACAGGTGAAAGCGGACTTTCAGGACATCGTGGACATGCTCCCCGCTGATAAGGAAATAGACCTCACGCCGCAGGTGAACAAGGTGACGAACTTCGCGACGCCGCAGAACAATCCGAATGCGACTAACCCCGCCCAGGCACCCTCGCTGGCTTCGATTGCGGACACCATGCCCGGCCCTGATTTGGCCAGTTCCATGTCCGCGCTGAAGAGTTCTGTTTTGAACAAAGCGGTCTCCCAGAATCAGATGACCATCCCCACCTCCAAGACGACGGACAAGGAGATCGCGGGGCTCGATGGAAAGCTGCTGGATAAGCTGAGCCAAGCCACGGCGGGCAACGGCGGGAAGACGCTCCCTGGTTACAGCAACCTGGATGATCTCGTGAATCGCGGCAGCAAGGTGACGGCGGGAACGGCCATCGCCATCCCCACGGATTTGCTATTTGATTATGGCAGCGATCAGCTCGCGGAGACGGCCCGCCTCAGCATGATGAAGCTCGGCTTTCTCATTCAGAAGAATCCGAACAGCCGTTTCGTCATCGAAGGCCACACGGACACCTTCGGCAACGAGGCTTTCAATATTGATCTCGGTCAACGTCGGGCCAACGCCGTGGTGCAGTTCCTGACGCGTTCGCTGCAACTGAGTTCGAACCGCATTGAGGCCGTGGGCATGGGCAAATCACGACTCATCGTGCCTGATGGAACGGTGGAAGAGCAGGCACCGAATCGCCGGGTGGAAATCAAAGTAAGGCCACTGCGCTAAGCTACGCAAAGGACGCACGGCATGGAGGAGCGCAAGGCGACGGAGCAGCACCAGCGACGGGAACTCTGGAAGTCCGCCGCTTTTCGTTGGCTCATATTTGCGCAGTTACTGGGGCTATTTTTCATGGCCTATGTGAAGCTCGGCGGGATGCTGATCTCGCAGACGAATCAGACGGATCGTGATTTGTTGAGTGGCGATCAGAGCCGCTTTATCGCGCTGGCGGTGCAGACGCAGGAGGACTTGAAACCGGACTTCCGCAAAGGGTTCACCACACCATTGCACAACATGTTTCCGCATCGCACGGACGGCGTGCTGCAACCGCTCTGGCCGTGGATGGCTGCGTGGTTGGTGGATGGCCATCATCAGGTCTCAGAGGCTGGGCAGATCTCTGATGATGACCGCAAGCTCTTCAACCAAGGCCGCTACTGCCTGGTGTTTCTGACCTGTGGATTTATGCTCATGCTGGGCATCGCTGCGGCGCGGATTTTCAGCCTGCCTGCGGCGCTCAATCTGTTGCTGCTGGGCGGGATGGGAGCGCTGCTTCCGCGAGCGGTCTTCTTCCAAGCGGACCCGCTTTACTACCTGTTCTTCTTCCTCACCTGGGTGGCGTGTGTCTCGGCTCTCGGTCATAACTCGCTGTGGATCTACGGTTTGATCGGAGCCCTCAGTGGACTGGCTTACATGACAGATGCGTCTGTGCATCTACTGCTCGCCGTGTTCATCATCGTCAGTTCGCTGCGCTGTGTTTGGGAGTTCATTTCAGCGCGACGCCGGGGGTATCGGATTGGAGGCGGCAATCTCTGGCATTGGCGGAATCACTTCGTCGGTTTGGTCATGCTGATGGCGGCTCATTTCATGACCATTGGGCCTCGTATGACAGAGGCTTATGAAAAGTTTGGGAACATGTTTCATTCTTATCCTGCATATTGGATGTGGATGGACAGCCCGAAACAGAGTCAGGACTGGATGGATCAACACCGCACGCGGGAGCAACTGAGCGCCTTGCGTAAAGGGCTCGGCTACACAGCGGACGAAGCCTTGCGTGAGACAGCGGGAGATGTGCATCAGCGTCTCGCAGTGGATCGCCCCTCCATGATGAACTACTGGCGAACCCATAGCGGCGATGAGATTTGGGAACGCTTGCGCAATGGTTCGGCCAGTCTCGCGACCGAATTCCTGTGGCCCTCGCAAACTCCCTGCGCCAGCAATGGCGCACCGCAAGCGCCGTGGCAGGGCCTGCTGGAATGGCGCGGTCTTTATCTGGGTTGGTTGCTGTTCACGCTGATAGCGCTGCTCATTCTGCTGCTGTCCGCTGCGCCTCAGGCGGAGCACGTTGGCCATGTGGTTTTCCGTCATGGCACGGTGATGGTGATTTGTTTTGTGATCATGGCGGCGGTCGCTTACACGGCGGTCTATGGCTGGTATTCATCCATCTCACCGGGCAATGCCGAGCGCTTCATGCTCTCGCTCTATCTGCCGCTCGTGTTCAGCTTCATCTGGGGCGCGGAGACGATCATCCGGCGGCTGCGCAGGCGACAAAGCCATCCCTGGATCATGCGCGGTTATCTGCTCTCCCAATGGTTACTGAGCGCGGCCATTTGCTGGCGCATCATCGAGATTGTAAGGTTCCCCTATTTCCAGAATACCTGATCTACCTATTTTTTCATTCATGGCTAAACCACCGCCCAGTCTTTTGCTTTGTTTTGATTTCGACGGCACGCTCGTGGATAACGGAGGCGAGCTGCCCTTCCATCCTGCGATGGGCGATATGCTGCGGCACTTCAAGCGAATTGGCGCGGCTTGGGTCATCAATACAGGCCGTGGGCTTCATCAGACGATGGAAGGCATTGCGCAGCATAACATCTTTCTGACGCCGGATTATGTGGTGGCCCGTGAATGCGAAATCTTCCGGCCCGGCTTCTTCAAGCAATGGACGGACTATGGCTCATGGAACCGGCAGGCCCGGAAAGCGCATGATCAGTTCATGCGCAGACACGCGGCCTTTCTGGAAGAGATGCGGCTCTTCGTCGAGCGTGAATCCAAGGCCGAATTCCTCACGGGATCACTTGGGGAAGTCGGCGTGGTGGCCACTTCCAGCGAAGAAATGGACGGGATCTGCGCCGTCATTCACGCTAGGGCCAAAGCCCACCCAGAGATCGGTTATCATCGCAATGGCATCTACCTGCGCTTCTCCCATGCGAATTACAGCAAAGGCTCGGCCTTGCGCGAGCTGGCCCGTTTGTTGAAAATCCCTCGTGAGCGCATCTTCGCTGGCGGTGATAATCATAACGATCTCACGATGCTGGATCAGCGCGTCGCGGCGAACATCGCCTGTCCTAGCAATGCCGTTCCTGAAGTGAAAGAGCACTTGGAAAGGCAGGGAGGCTACATCGCGAGCAAGCCCGCCAGCGAAGGCATGATGGAAGCGCTGGAACACTTCTTCATGAAGCGCTAGGCTCCGAAGCTCAAGACGTTCCGCACCAGCCATTCCTGGATGTTGCAGAAGAAATCATAGCGGAGATAGGCAGCTAGCCTTTCTTCGAGATCGAGGCTTTCATTCCCTTCCGGTGGGAGATCTGCGACGAACTCGTCGTTCTCATCATGAAACTTGTATTTCAGATCGAGGAGGATTCGCGCCTGATTGAGCGCGCTGAACCACCGCTCACCATGCTCGGTCGGCAGGGTGAGTTGATAGAGAGTCGTTTCACCGCTCTCGTCCGTGGTATAGCTCTCCACATCCTCCAGGTCCGCCAGCAAGGTGCCTACATCACTGGTGAATTGCGTTTCGATTTCATCCGCGACGAACTCCTTCCAGTCTTCGAGGAACTCCGCCTCCTGAATCGCGTCCATTTCCTGCAAAGGCGGGGGCAAAAGCCGCTCGCGACCTTGCGGAAACTCTGTCGTATTCGCATCTTCGGCAGCTTGGCGCAGAAGTTCGAGGTGAAGCTTATCCACTTCACTCAGCGACCAAGTTCCGCTCTTTTTCTGAAGGCTTAAACGCATATCAATCCACTTTTTCCATGGTCGAGAGCAGTTGGTGGGCTTGCAGCTCCCGCACATAATGCTCCGCACGTTCTCTCGCGCCTGACCACACCAGGCTGCGGCCTTGTTTATGAACCTGCATCATGTGGACTTTCGCCTTCTTCTCATCATAGCCGAAAACCTTGCGGATGACGAAAGTCACATAGCTCATGAGATTCACCGGGTCGTTATGAATGATGACATTCCACGGCTGATCGAGGCTGACATCGGTGTCAGTCTGGCGCTCAGGGGTGGCAATGGAGGGCATGAGTGATGATAGTGCAAAGATGTCCTTGGGGCAAAAGTTACCTCACGCAAAGCCGCTAAGTCGCAAAGGAAAAGCTGCTGTATTCAAACCTTACCAGCTTAGCGCCTTTGCGTCAGACGATTCCTGCCACGGGCAAATATCTGCAAGCGTCAGTTAGTAATCAGCAGTATTCTGGACGTTCAAGACAAGTGGAAACATATTTCCTACTTGCCACATGGGGAACTAGGAATTATCCTCACGGCCCATGTCTCCCGAAGCCATCACCTCCCTGAACGAAACCCTTTGCGGTCAATCCCCGCAGGAAATCACCCGTTGGGCCATTGCTCAAGGCGCAGGTCAGGCCATCGTGACCACGAACTTCCGTCCCTACGAATCCGTCATTCTTCATCTGGCCAGCCAAGTGCAGAAGGACATCCCCATCCTCTGGGTGGATCATGGCACCAATCTCCCTGAGACTTACGTTTTCGCTGAGAAATGCCGCGAGCAACTCCAACTCAACATCAGCGCGTTCGTCCCGAAGATGACCGCAGCGCATTGGCTGGCGCTCAACGGCGGCAATGTGCCGATGCCAGACGAAGTCGAGCGCGTGGAATCCTTCAGCCGCATCATGAAACTGGAACCGTTCCAGCGGGGCATGAAGACGATGGCCCCGAAGGTCTGGATCACCGCTTTGCGTCGTGAACAGAATCCCCAACGCGCCGCCAGCCTCCAGACGGTCATGTGGGACGATACCTTCCAGTGCCTCAAAGTGAATCCGATTCTCGATTGGACACCGGTCGAAATGGACGCCTACCTCGCTGAGTTCTCCCTGCCAAACGAGCGCACTTACTATGATCCCGCGAAGGGTGATGAGAAGCACGAGTGTGGTCTGCACGCGAAGCTCACTACCGAAAAGTAAAAAGGTGTAAGTGAAAAGTGATAAGGGTCAGTCCTCATCACTCTTTGCTGATTCCCTCTCTTCTTACTTTTCACTTATTACTTAACCCTTTCTCTTATGTCCTCCATCACCCACCTCCAGTTTCTTGAGTCTGAAGCCATCTTCATTCTTCGGGAAACCGCTGCACAATTCCAGAAGCCAGCCCTGCTTTTCTCCGGTGGTAAGGACTCTATCGTCATGGCTTGGCTGGCCCGCAAAGCGTTCTATCCTGCGAAGCTCCCCTTCCCACTGCTCCACGTTGATACCGGCCATAACTTCCCGGAGGCCATGACTTACCGCGATTGGTTCGTCAACGAAATCGGGGCCCAACTTGTCGTCGGCAGCGTGCAGAAGAGCATTGATGACGGACGTGTGCAGGAAGAGAAAGGGATCAATGCCAGCCGGAACAAGCTGCAAACCGTGACCCTGTTGGACACCATTGAGGAGCATCAATACGATGCCGCTCTCGGCGGTGGTCGTCGTGATGAAGAGAAGGCTCGTGCGAAGGAGCGCTTCTTCAGCCATCGTAACGAGTTCGGCCAATGGGACCCCAAGAACCAACGGCCCGAGCTTTGGAACATCTTCAATGGCCGCAAGCACTTCGGTGAGCACTTCCGCGTGTTCCCGCTCAGCAACTGGACAGAGATGGACATCTGGCAATACATCCGCCAAGAAAACATCCCCCTGCCCACGCTCTACTTCAGCCATCAACGCAAAATCATCGAGCGTCACGGTCAGCTCTTAGACGCCAGCACAGGCTTGATTCCCTTGTTGGATGAAGAGAAGCCCAAGGTCAAAGAAATGACCATCCGCTTCCGCACCGTGGGGGATGCCACCTGCACGGGCGCGGTCGAATCAACCGCTTCCACCATTGATGAGATCGTAGCTGAAGTCGCCGCCGCGAGGCAAACCGAACGCGGCACTCGCGCTGATGACAAGCGTTCCGAGACCGCGATGGAGGACCGAAAGAAGGAAGGGTATTTCTGATACTTCCTCTCGCACCCCGCCTCATTCAATCTCTCTATTCCCTTTCAACATGGACGTTCTCGTAAATCCTACCGAATCAAGCCTTCTTCGCTTCACTACTGCTGGCAGCGTGGACGATGGCAAAAGCACGCTCATTGGCCGCTTGCTATATGACTCCAAATCCATCTTCGAGGACCAGTTGCTCGCTGTTGAAGAAAGCTCCAAACGTCGTGGTGACGCCCATGTGAATCTTGCCTTGCTGACCGATGGCTTACGCGCAGAACGTGAGCAGGGCATCACGATTGATGTGGCTTACCGTTACTTCGCGACTCCAAAGCGGAAGTTCATCATTGCAGATACTCCTGGGCATCTTCAATATACGCGGAACATGGTCACGGGGGCCTCTACGGCAGATGTGGCCATCATCTTGATTGATGCACGCCTTGGCGTCATCGAGCAGACGAAGCGCCATTCGTATCTCGCTAGCTTGCTTCGGATCGGTCACGTCGTTCTCGCCGTGAATAAGATGGATTTGGTGAATTTTGATCAAGCCGTTTATGATCGGATCGTTGGCGAATACATGGCCTTCATCGGAGGATTGGAGAATGCTCCCAGCATTACGCCGATCCCCATGAGCGCCCTCAATGGGGACAATGTAGTGGATCGTTCCGAGCATACCCCTTGGTATTCCGGCCCGGCATTGTTGGAGCACTTAGAAACCGTGCAGGTAGCCATCGAGAAAGCTGATGATCCCGCCCGTTTGCCCGTGCAATGGGTCATCCGCCCGATGTCAGACAAGCAGGACGAGAAGCTCGGCGTGAGCTTGCATGACTATCGTGGGTTCGCAGGTCGCGTGGCCAGCGGCACCTTCCGAGTGGGTGATGAAGTCGTTGCTTATCCATCTGCGATGAAGTCGAAGATCACCAGCATTGACACATTCTCCGGCTCGCAATCGGAAGCCATTCCGCAGCTTTCCTATTCCTTCACGCTTGCTGATGAGATCGACACGAGTCGTGGCGGCATGATCGTCAAAGCAGGGGAAGAGCCCTTCGTGCATCAGGAATTCGACGCGATGATCTGCTGGTTTGCGGACAAGAAGACGCTCAAGCCTCGCGGTCGTTTTTATCTGCGCCACACCACCAATGAAACGCGCGCGGTGGTCACGGATGTCCTGTTCAAGGTCAATATCAGCACCTTGGAGAAGAGCACGGAAAGCAAGGAATTCGGCCTCAATGACATCGGCTGCATTCGGTTGCGCACCTCAGCTCCGCTCTTCTTTGATGCCTATTCCAAGAACCGCACTACAGGCAGCTTTGTGCTCGTGGATGAACAGACCAACAATACCGTGGCCGCAGGCATGATCATCCGACCAATGGGAGATGGCACGGAAGAAGACGCGGGATCAGTCATCTGATCAACAGTCTCTCCATGTGCAACGCTGGCTATCACCAGTGTTGCAAAAAGTCATGAAAGCCGCCTTAGCGACTCTGGGGCATTGCATGACCAAGCCCTGCATTGCCCTCAAAAGATCGTGGGCGGTTCCAAGGTAAGGAACTCATATCATCCCCTGAGGAGGCACTGACTTTCTTCTTCTTGGGCGGCTCAGATTCGCAGGAGACGATAGAAACGAGAGCAATCGCGAGAAAGGACTTAAAGACAAATCGGAAGCACGTCTTCATTTGAATGTGATTGTAGGGTATTTGCGACTTATTGGTAAAGTGACTCAAGAATCACCTTATCACCAGGAGCAACGCTGAGGCCACCACGCAAAGATTTCTGAACGATATTGGCGACAGTTTTGTTACTCTCGACGGCAACGATATTGAGCTTACCCACAGTTTCCGTGCCACGGGTGATCAGCAATTTCGTGTCGGTGGTGATGCCCTTATTTTGACCACCGTCGATTACCACGAAACCCCAGTCGTTGTTGACCGCGACGATGGTAGCGCTCATGGAATTACGATCAAAAGACTTCTTACGATCCTCAATACGCTTCACCACATCCTCAAGCTGGTCCTTGGCCTTCTTGACTTCTTCCTGCTTCGCCTTGGTAGCTTTTTCAGCATCAGCAGCCTGAGTCTCATTGGCTGCGATGGTTGTTTTAATCTGATTGATGTGCTCGCTCAAGTTATCCATGGTGACTCCAGGAGGAAGATTAACCATGTCCTTTTTGACCTCATCCAACCGAGCCTGCTTTGCCGCGATGTCCTGAGTTGTTCGTTCAGCCTCGTTCTCCGCATTCTTGAGCTTAATCTTGGATTGAGCCAAACGCTCCTGCTCATTCTTGAGATCATCGTCAGCCTTTTGCTTGTTAAGAATGATAGCACCCACCTCCTTGTTGAGCGCTTCGATCTTAACCAGTTCCTTGCCAATCGCTGCATGATTATCACGAAGCTTGGACCGAGTTTCCACGAAGGCTTCGCGGTTCTGATAGCTGAAAAAACCAGCTACCACCAATACAACGGCGCTGAGGAGAAAGAGGACTTTGGTCATGGAAATGAAGTGTTACGTTAATGAGGGAGGAGACAGATGGTAGGCCAATGATTATTTGGCGAATGGATCTGTCGTTTTGGCCTCGGGTTGCATGGTTCCGCCAGCGGCAGGTGCAAAGGGATCAGCGGTGCTGGGGCTTGCAGGAGTTCCAGCGCCCGTGGCCGCAGGTGCGGCGGCGGCTGGAGCAGGAGCCATAGGAGCGCCAAAAGGATCGGCTGCGGCTGCGGGAGCGGCTGGAGCAGGAGCCATGGCGGGTGCAGCACCAAAAGGATCAGCGCCACCCATCGATGGTGCAGCCATCGGTGCTGCGGCAGGTGCGCCACCAAGGGCAGTTGCTGGAGCACTCGGAGCCGAAGGAATGACGGGTTCTGGAGCATTCGGTTGCTTAGATCCAGCGACGACCAAATCACCGCTACGAACGCTTTCACCGGCAGCCAGTGACCCTGGGACGAGATCAGCAACTGAAACTCCCTGCTCAACGTCACGCACCAACAGCTTGGCCACGATGGTGTTCCCACGCTTCACTTCCAAGGAAGCCCGAGCGAACATTCCGCCAAGGTTTCCCTTGTTCAAGACGACGAAACCGTATTCAGGAAAAGACTGAGCAATACGAGCTGTGAAACCTGGTTCTACAATGCCAGCCTTCTGACGACGTTCGATCTCCTGAAGTTTTTGAATTTCACCCTGAACAGCGACCAGCTTTTCTTCAGAAATCGTTTTTTGCTGCATTTGATTCGCGATGGCCGCTTCTGAATCCTTCACCTGCTGTGTCAGTGAATCGACGGTGGTCATCAGTTTCTTGATGTCACCTGCCTTGGAAATTTGATCTTCCAAAGTGGCCACCTGTTTCGTGAAATCTTCGAGGCTCTTTTTCAGAGTCTCTACTTCCGTCTGCTTCTCAGTGATGTCAGCGTTAGCCTTGGTGACCAGAACTTTTGTGTCTTCACCTTGCTTGACCAAGTCTTCCAGTTCTTTGGCTTTGTTTATTTTTGCTTCAGCCCCCTTTTTTAATCTTTCGGCGGCTGATTTTATGTTTTCTTCAGAACGCTTCAGGCGTGTAACCTCTTCCTTAAGAGCACCTTGGTTTTGCCAGCTAAACCACAGACCTACTGCGAGGCAAACGGCTGACACTCCCGATAAAATTTTCCACAGCATAGAACGATTTGGGTTGGAAACTAAGATTTGTTAATGAGCGTTTAATTCTTGTATCGGATTTGATGGGGGAGCACAACATAAATGTGCTGAGCAAGAGTAGCCATAGAGTTTTTAAAATAATCGGACTTATGGCAAGCCTTTTCTGCATTCTCATTTGATTCACACCAGCTTTCATGCGAACTCAAAAATGTCAGGGGCTGCGGATGGCGAGCTGATCAATCCCGCCAGGGCCGGAAGGCAGCAACGGTCGTTAGTCTTTCTTTGCCGCAGTTCCCTGGCATTCCACCGAACTAGCGAATTAACCTGAAACATCGCGCTGGGGTTCTCGTTTTCGAGGCCCATGAAAACATCGCTCCTTCTGCCTACCGTTTTTTGTTTGGCCACCGCTTCACTTTGGGCGGATGATAAATCGCTAGGGCTGCCCGGCAAACTCATTTACGAAAATGCCTTCGTTTCCCCGCCAGATGCCAAATGGCGAGCTGCGAAAGGCCAATGGGAATCTTTGGACGGTGCGTTACGGGGCACTGAAAAGCCTGATGACAAGCACGCGGCAGTCACCCGGATACCTATCAAGCTCAAGGACTTCATCATCGAATTTGAGTGTAAATTGGAAGGCGGCAAGCAGTGCGCCCTCTCGATCAACGATGCCAAAGAGCACGTCGCCCGCATTATTGTCACACCGACCAGCGTGACCGTGAAGCGTGATGACCACGATCACGACGGACCTGATAAAGCAGTGATCTTCGCGACCTTGCCCGCTGAGTTCAAATCCGGCACTTGGCACAAGGTTCGCATGGAAATGGTGGGCGATACTCTTCTCGGCCAGGTGGATGATTTGAGCGCCTCGGGAACATCTGCTCTCTTCTCGACTGAGAAAGCAAGCATCGGTCTGGTCGTCGCGGGCAAGAGCGTTGATTTTCGGAACTTGAAAATTTGGGAGGCAACCAAAAACCCTGATTTTAAAGCGCCTCCAGTAGCACCCAAGAGTAAGGGCATACCTAAGAAGGCACCGTAAATATCTCCAACCCGCACCGCTCCTGCTCAGTAACAAAAAGGAGGCTGAGCCTGCGCTCAACCTCCTTCGCAAATCACCACGGAACGCTGCTTAGGTCGTCGCGATTGGCTTGGCCTCGACCTGCTTGCGGGCGTGGGTGTCGAGGACTTGCTTGTGAAGGCTCTTACCTGTCTTCTTAGCCCACCAGAGGACTAGGGGTGAAGCGATATAGATGGAGGAGTAGGTGCCGACCACGATACCGATCAGGATGGGCAGAGAGAATTCCTTCATGCTTGGGCCACCGAAGAAGTAGAGAACGACCATCGGCACCAAAGCCGTCAGGCTGGTGAGTAAGGTTCGGCTTAACGTCACGGAGATGGCCTCGTTCATGATGGCTTCCAGATTGCCACCGCCCTCAGCCTTCGCGCGGATCATTTCACGGATACGGTCGAAGACGATGATGGTGTCATTGATAGAGTAGCCAGCGACGGTCAAAACAGCGCCGATGTGAATGATCGAAAGCTCCTGTCCAAGAAGCACGGAAAGACCGACGACGATGACGCAGTCATGAGCCAGGGCGATGATCGCGCCAATAGCGAACGAGAACTCATAGAACATCGAGAGGTAGATCAAGATGGCGATCATGGCGACGACGTAGGCCAGAAGGGAACGCTGGGCGAGTTCGCTGCCTACTACTGCACCCACGGTGTCAGTGCTACCGCCGGTGAGCTTACCGACGAAGGCTTTCTCCAACGTGCTCTCCACGGCTGAAGCATCCTTTTCTTCAGAACGCACGGAGATCAGATGCAGGCCCGTCGCCGCTGTGTTCTCTTCCACATACACACTCTTGATGCCAGCTTCGGTCAGCGCCTTCTCAACGTCAGCGGTCTTGACGACTTCATTCGGCGTCACGGAGAAGCGGGTCTTGGCGCCCCCACGGAAGTCAATGCCGATGCCGTGGTTGTCGCGAATGACGAAGCCGAGCAAGGAGAAGAGCATCAAGCAGAACGAGCCGATGATGAACGGCTTCGCGTAGCTGAGCATGTTGTAAGTGCCTTCAGGGAGGAAGCTCGCGAAGGTCACTTTGTCCAGCTTGTGATTGTCAATGAACCAGCCGAAAACCACGCGGGTTACGATCAACGAACCGAACAGCGTTCCGAAGATACCGATGGTCAAAGTGATCGCGAAGCCCTTCACCAAGCCGCTGGCGAGGTAGAAGAGAATCATGGAGGTGATGAACGTCGTAACGTGAACGTCGAAGATCGCAGCGAAGGCTTTTTCAAAGGCGGTGGCGAGACCGGCCCCGAGGGATTTGCCAGCCTTCATTTCCTCACGGAGACGTTCATAAATAAGGACGTTGGCGTCAACGCCCATGCCGACGGTCAAAGCGATACCCGCGATGCCGGGCATGGTCAGCGTGATATTGAAGAGCGCCATCGCTCCGAAGATCATCAGGATGTTCACGATCACACCGAACAAGGCAACCACACCGGCAAGGCGGTAGTAGATGATCATGAAGACCGCGATGAGAATGGTGCTCACGATGCCCGTGTATTCACCCTGACGCACGGTTTCAGCACCGAAGGCTGCTGAGACGCTGCTTTCCTCAATGATCACCATCGGGTTCTCCAAAGGATTCTCCAAGGCGGTGGCAAGCTGGCGGGCTTCGACTTCCTTGAACTGGCCAGAGATTTCAGCGCGACCACCGAAGTGAGCCGTTTGCAGCGTAGGAGCAGAGATGACCACACCATCTACAATTACGGCCAACTGCTTGCCCACAGCGGCTTCAGCGATCTTGTCGAAGAGATCAGCACCAGCGCTATCGAACTCCAAGCTGATGGCCCAGCCTTTGATCGGGTCTTGGTAGGCGTAGGCGCGCTTCACATACTTGCCTTCCATGTCAGCACGTTGACTGACGTAGATGGTCTGGGGGCGGTCCTTCTTGTCGGCGTTTTCCTTGAAGGGAAGCTCAACGGCACCAATCACGGGGCCAGTGCCGGAGCGGAGATTTTCCCGCACGATACGGAACTCCAGATGAGCTACCTGTTGGATTTTCTCACGCACGGCGGCAAGTTCGTCCTGACTCACACCGGGCATGTTCAGGGTGATACGGTCCTTGCCCTGAGGAGCCATGATGAGATCCTTGCCACCATCAGGATTCAAACGCTTCTCCAAGATGCCGATGGCCTGCTGAATGGAGTCAGAAGTGATGTCGCGCTCTTTGCCAGAGTCGTCTTTGGCCTTTTGCAGTTGAACGGTAAAGGAACTACCGCCGCCGATGTCAATGCCGGGTTTGATGCCGTTGCCCCAGATGGCCCAGGCACAGAACGCACTCATCAAAACGGTCAACAAAGTGCCAAACAGCTTTTTCTTGTCGTGGCCGACGGTGCCGAGATAGGCAAAGAAAACGAAGAGCAGGACGACGCCTGCGAAGAAGGTGGCTACGGGTGACATGAGTTGAGTTTGGGGTTGGAAAACGATTGAAGGGGCGCCATTGGCGAAGGGAATTATTTAGCGCTGAGCTCTTCATCCTTGGGCTTGCGCAGGGCGATGGCAGAACGGTCGAACTCGGCCTTGCCTTCCACGAAACGGACGATGACGGTCTTCTCCTTAAGTGAGGTCACTACGCCGTGCGCACCGCCGATGGTCACGACTTCGTCTCCTGCTTGCAGGGCTTTTTGCGTGTTCTCAGCCTCTTTCTGCTTTTGACGTTGTGGACGGATCAGGAGGAAATACATCATGACCATCATCAGGCCCATGAAGATGAGCGGATTACCCATGAAGCCGCCCGCACCGCCTGCGCCTGCTGCTTGAGCGAAAATCGTGGGCGTGCTCATATGTGTAAATAAAGTCATGTTTCTGAGGTCTCTCTGGTTTGATAATTGCTGACGAATTCTGCGCGGAACTCTGCGAAGAAACCGCCCTCAATCGCTTTTCGGGCCCGGCCCAAGAGGGACAGATAGAAATGCAGATTGTGCAAGGAAATCAACCGCAAACCCAGGATTTCCCCCGCCTTGATCAGATGGCGGATGTAGGCGCGACTGAATCCCTTGCATGAAGGATGAGTGTCTTCGTCGAGATCGCTGAAGTCGTTCGTGTAACAGGCATTTTTGATGGCCTTGGTTCCTTCGTTCGTGAAGAAGGTTCCATTCCGTGCGAGTCTCGTTGGGAGCACGCAGTCAAACATATCAATGCCACGCGCTACCATCTCGATCATCTGCGGCGGTGTGCCGAGCCCCATCGCATAACGTGGTTTATCATGGGGCAGAAACGGCACGGCGTGCTCCACGGCTGCCATCATTTCCGCTTCGGATTCGCCGACGCTGACGCCGCCGACGGCATAGCCATCGAAGCCGATGCTCACCAGTTCCTTGGCGCTCTTTTCGCGAAGCTCCTGATAGCTCGATCCCTGCACGATCCCAAAATGGAGCTGCGGCTGGCCATTGGTCATTGGCTGGTTCTTGTCCACCCAGTCACGACAACGCCGAGCCCAGCGCAGGGTCAAATCAAGGCTCTTCGCCGCGTAGTCCGCCTCACAGGGATGCGGCGGGCATTCATCGAAGAGCATCGCGATGTCTGAGCCAAGGGTTGCCTGAATTTCCATTGATGTCTCAGGGCCGATAAACATGGGCGAGCCATCCACATGGTTTTGGAAGTGGACGCCTTCTTCTTTGATCTTGCGAATCTTGCCGAGTGAAAAGACCTGAAAGCCGCCGCTGTCCGTTAGGATCGGCCCGTTCCAGTTCTCGAACTTATGCAGGCCACCCGCAGCGCGCATGGTGTCCATGCCAGGCCGGACGGCGAGGTGATAAGTATTCCCCAAGATGATCTGCGCATCCAAGGCCCGCAGCTCATCCGGGTGAATGGCCTTTACTGAGCCCTGCGTTCCCACGGGCATGAAGACGGGCGTTTGAATCACTCCATGAGGCGTCACTAACGAGCCGCGTCTGGCTAGCGAATGAGGATCGGTCTGATGGAGGGTGAACATGGGAGGGCGCGCATCTTCACGCAAACGCGGGGAGACGCAAGCGGCGGTTTTACTCACGTCCACCGATGGACCCGGCTGTCCAGATTAATGACCTGCCCGGACGTATGCGGGAGTTGCTGATCCAGAAACCAGACAAAACGAGCGACTTCCGTGGTCGTATTAAAGCGGCCAAGTGTGTGCGATAGGCGGAATTTCTCTTTCATATCCGAGGTCAAATCAGCGGTCATTTTGGTTTCCAAGAAGCCAGGGAGTAGGCAGTTAACGCGGATGTTCCGGCTGCCGTATTCTGCTGCGAGACTCTGCGTAAGGCCGATCAGGCCCGCTTTCGCCGCCGAATAATTCGCCTGACCCATAGGCCCTTTCAGAGCCGAGTAGGAGCCGATCATTACGATGTGCCCCTGACGCTGCTTGCTCATGATTTTCAACGCTGCGCGACTGACTCGGAAGGCACCCGAGAGATTCACATCAAGCGAATGAGTGAAGTCGGTTTCTGTCATCTTGACCATCAATTCATCACGAGTGAGGCCAGCGGCATGGATGAGCAGATCGAGCCGAGGCAGCGAAGAAATGAAGCGGGTGACGTTTTCGGATGAAGTCACATCCAACTCCCCTTTGCCGGGTGCATGGACAACATATCCCGCTGATTCCAGAGCTCCCGCGATGGCTTTGGCAAGATCGCCTTCGCCGCCTGTGATCAGGGCGATGCGAGAAGGCGGGGAGGGGAGATTAGACATCCGCTACTGATACTCACGCAAAGCCGCAAAGCCGCAAAAATTGAGCTGGAAAACTTAGCAGCCTAGCGCCTTTGCCACCCGCGCGATCAACCAGCCGGATTGGAAAACATCACCGCGTTCTTCTCATAGCTCAGGCGCGCACCAGTGAGCTTCGCTAAATAATTCAGCACTTCTGTCAGCGGGACGTTGTTGAGGCTCAAGGATACGATCTTGGAGTTCAACGCAGGGTCTTTGATGATGATATTCGGAATGATTTTTTCGTTCGTGGCCTTCTTGGAAAGAATGCGCACGGCCTGAATGGCCTCCTCCAGTTGAGCGTCCGCGAATTCGATCTTCTCAATGATGACTGCCTGATAACTGCGGCGCAGCATGGTATTATCCACGCCCAGTTTCTGCTCGATCTGGCTCAGCATCGCCCGGGTGGGAACGTGCGATGGATTCTTCGAAGCGACCACGGCTAGTTTTTCCCGTGCCTCCGCGAACTGACCCGCATTGAAGAGAGCTTTGCCTTCTTCATACATGAGATAAAGATCATCAGAAGCCCGAAGGGCGGGGACGATCAAACAGAGCACGGACCCAATGATCACTGACAGTATTTTCGTTTTCATAGCGGCATGGTTTGGATGACACGTTCATTGTGCCAAGAAATGCCGCGTTCCGTCAAGGACGATTCTTTCAGGGAAAAAGACGAAATTTTTCAGCCCTGATTTCAGGAGTATTTCACGTCCTTCCGGGGCTCCATCTCGAAAGTGAGCACCTGCTTTGTTTCCACACTGTTTCTGATCACTTCCTGATCAAATTTGAAGTAATGCGGATCATCCTGAAGGATGGCCAGCTTGTCCAGACTTTCAGCTTCGATGCTAACGAACCACTCCCACGGGTCTTCAGGATTGATGCGTTTGCCCACGTTCAAATGGAGCACTTCACGGATGCGCAGCAGTGTGGTGCGCGTGATCCACATCATCTCTTCCAGCCGCTCAGGCGTGACTTCACGCTTGAGAGTGTAGAGGGAAACCTGATAGATCATGCGCTAAAGAGTGGGCCGTTACAGGTAACTGACGGCTAGTTATCCCAACGCAGGGCGCCCTTCTTCCAAGCGTAAATGAAGGCCACTAGGAGGATGCTCACAAAACCCATCATGCTCCAGAAAATGTCATGCCCGATGGTGTTGACGTAGTCCTTAAAAATGATCGCCCAAGGATACATGAAGACGACTTCGATGTCGAAGAGCACGAACAACATCGCCACGATGTAGAACTTCACGCTGAACCGTGGTTGAGCTTCCCCAAGCGGGAGCATCCCGCACTCATAAGCGGAGTCCTTCATCGCGTTGCGCTTAGAGGACTTACCGAGCATGACACTGAGCAGCAGGGTCACTCCAGCAAAACCGGAAGCGATGAGCGCCTGGATAAGAATGGGAAGATAGCTTTCAATCATGGCGGGCTGGGAATCCTCAAAACTAGCGCGATGGGCGAAGCCGTCAAATGATGATACTGCGAGCCCTGTCCTGCCCCGCTGAAACAAAAATGCCGCTTCGACTCATCGAAGCGGCCTTGGTTGAAATGAAAGTGAGGATGAATCAACGGGCAGCAGTGGCCGCCGCTGCCGCAGCATCCGCACGCGCGAGCTGATGCACGCTGGACGCCTGCTCCAACCCTTTGAGCCCGCGATAGGTCTTTCCGACCTTTTGACAAAGACCGCGTCCGACCAAGTTCTGCAGCTTCTCGTAAGATCGCAATCGCAACATTTCCTCGCCTCCGCTCACCGCGTTCTTCAACTTCAGATTGTCATAGACTAATCCAAATAAAGCGTTGAACTCCAATGTCTTGCCCTGTGTGAGCACGTTCACCAACTCATCTGTTACATGGTCAGGAACCCTACGCGAAAAACGTGTTTTTCTTACGGTAGCCATAGACCCAGAATCTAACACATCGAGGGGCCTGAGGCGACTCATTTGTGCTTCAAAGAGAAACATTTTACGAGTGACTCGCGCTTGACAGAATGCGGGTCGCGGCGGTTATCCGATCACGGATTCGTGAAAGTGCCGATGACTCGTGGTTCTGTTCCATCGCTTTTCAGATCGAAGATCTCATCGCTTGCAGAATAGGCATTGTTCTCAAAACGCTCCTTCAGATCATCCGCGAAGTCATTGAGCGCCTCCAGATGCGGCGGGAAAATGAAGAGAGTCCGACGGTCCGGCACCACCGCCCAGACTTCATTCCCGAAGATGTTCCCAAAGATCTTCGCCAATGAAGGCGCGACTAACAAACAGGCGATGGTCGGCTCATCAGCGCGATAGACCGCGTAGATAATTTTACCGCTTTCGTCCTTCTTCAACTCCGGCTGAACACTGGCCAGACGCTTCTCTGCGGCTGCCTGCGCCCTCTCCATGAACCTCTCCACGCTCACCCCGAGTTTCGCAAATTCACCCGCCGTATAGACTTGGACGCCCTGCGACTCTGCTGACTGCTTGGCTGGCGTAAGCACGGTGCGCTTGGCTCCAGCAAACTCTTTGGAGATGGAGGAACGCAGGGCGCGCGGCTCTGGCATCATCAGAAAAAGCTCCGGCTTCTTTGGCGCTGGATCAACCGCCATGAGAGACGAAAGGGTGACAAGGGAAAGCGTGGCGAGAACGAGGAAACGCATGAAGGACTCTCACGCAAAGCCGCCAAGTCGCAAAGATATGATTCTGATTCTTTGCGACTTGGCGGCTTTGCGTGAAACAGGGAATTTTAGGATGCTGAACTCGTCATCATTCCCATTGCGCCAGCCCACATCCCACGCTCCCCTCTGGCATGATCGCTTTCGTTCGTGGCACCATCGTTGAAGCCCTGCCCAATTACATTATCGTGGACGTTCACGGCGTCGGCTATCACTGCCTCGTTCCGCTTTCGACTTACGACAAACTCGCCGGCAACACTGGGGAAGTGCGGCTGCTGACGCATCTCCACATCACGGATCGCGACCATTCGCTGTTCGGGTTTGCCACCAAGGAAGAGCGTGATTTGTTCCGCCTCCTCATGGATCGCGTGAGTGGCATCGGCCCGAAACTGGCGCTCGCCGTGCTCAGTGGATCGAGCGTGAACGATTTCAAAAACAACGTCGTCAATGGCGATGTCGCCGCGCTGTCCAAGATCAGCGGAGTGGGCAAGAAGACCGCCGAGCGGATCGTCCTCGAACTCAAGGATAAGGTGGGTATCACCACCACTTGGCAAGCCGCGCAGACCAACAACGGCCTCGCGCCCGATCCCGATCAACTGGCTCAAACCGACGCCGTGCTCGCCTTGATTTCGCTCGGCTTCAAGCAAGTGGAAGCCCAGAAGGCCGTGCAAGACCTGATCAAAAAAGCAGGTGCGGACGCTACAAAAGTAACCTCCAACGCGCTGATCCGCGATGCCCTGCGCACTTTGTAAATAGTTTGAGCAGCACAGCGCTCATTGCGTGTCACAATGGGGTCACTTTCGCCATTCAGAATAAACTCTGAGGACAAGCCCCATGTCCGCGCCACCTGATCAGACCACTAAGCCCAAGCCCCGCCGTTCTTGGCGGCGCAGGCTATTGGCGTATGCGTCTACGTTCATGCTGGTGCTGCTTGGAAGCATCGCGCTAGCATTGAAGTGGGTCTATGATCACCGCGTTGATTTGGTGAACCGGACGCTAATCGAAGTCGGACCGCTGAAAGGGAAGCTTACCAACGTGGAATTTGATCGCGAGGGAAACATCGAACTGCATGATCTGATGCTCACCGACCCTGAGACCGGAACGAACGTTCTGCGACTGCCTAAAGTCACGGCGAACGTGGATTGGCAGAAGCTCACATCAGGCGCGGTGAAGGCCGTGACCATCGCTAACCCCGAGATCAATCTGGATGAAAAGACCTTGGCGAATCTGCTGAGACCAGACCCGTCCAAGCCAGTGGCGAGCAGCACGTTACCCTTCGGTTTGAGCCTTGGTCTATTTGCCATCGAGAACGCCCGCGTGCGCTTCACGCAAAGCAATGGAGCGGTCGCTGAAGTCGGCCTGACTTACCATGCCGCTGACATCAGCGTGGCCAAGACTGGACAGGTGGGAACGGGCGATCAGGAGTTGTTGATTGAGCAGGGCGCTCTGAAGAATGGAGCGCAAGGCGAGTCGCCGCTGACCCTGAAACGTCTGCATGTGAAGGGTCGAATGCATGAGGGCTACCTAGAGTTGGATCACCTGACTTGCGATCAGCCGCAGTTGCACTTGAAGCCGGAATGGCTCGCCATGTTTTCAGGTTCACCGCCCCGCACGGAGACCAGCAATGCAGAGCCTCTGCTGCGCGGAATGCGCATCGGCAAAGTGGAGCTGAATGAGATGAGCCTCGACTCCAGTGGCTTCGTTAAAGGCAACGTGTCCGGCTTAGTGCTGCCTGATATTTCCGGCATGATCAGCTATGAAGCGGGGAGCGTGGACTGGACTTTTGCAGGTGACCCAGCCGCTGCTTCCCAACGCCTCCGCGTTGAGAAGCTAGACCTCCATCCGCCTGTTGGTGAGGGTCATATCAAGTGCCGTGATGCCAGTCTCTCGCTCGCTGCGATGGGAACGGATAAGCCTTGGATCGTGCGGCTTTTCGATGCGGATGACCTGGATGTGAATTGGACGGCTGAACTCAGTCAATGGCTGATGCCGCCCGCGAATGACCCGTCCGTAAAGCCAGTCGCTAGCCCTTCGCTCTATGTCAAAGAGGCGCATCTGAAGGATGCGAACATCCATCTCGCTGATCCTCGTTTGATGCCAATAGAGCTGCAAACGAAAGGCGCGGTGCAGCTCGCTGATGTCCGCTTTGACCCTGAGGGATGGCACTCCACGCGGAGTCAGGCCGTGCAGCTAAAGGACAGTGTTTTACTTTATCCAGGGTTGAAGCCCTTCTTCGAGTTACCGCAGGGTGAGCTGGTCTGTAAACCGGACACTTGGGCGAAGGATCACCGCATTGAACGGCTCGCGCTCATGCAGCCTGTGGTAAGGATTCGCGAGGGAAATACGCCTTGGATGAAACCTTCCACGGCTCAGGCCAGCGCGGAAGCTCCTGCGACTGAGACGCCGCTGTGGGAGCAGTTGAACTTTGAACAATTGATCATTGAAAAAGGGTATGTCGATCTGCTCACCGAGTCCGATAAGCCGCTGGATTTGCACACGAACATCAGCATTCAAACGGAGCAGATCACGGATGGAAATCTGCATCGTATCATCGTGCAGGATTTGGAGGCGCGGCTTCCCACGCTTTCAAAAACGCCCTTTCCCGTGGCGCGGGCGGCTTCGTTTGAAGCGGCGGTGGAGCTGCCGGAAATGTGGAAGCAACGCTACATTCAGGAGCTCCATTTGACCGGAGCTAGCGTAGAAGCAGGACAAGCGCTGATGAGTTACTTCGAGTCGCCGAAGGAGACGAAGCCCACCGCCGAGGCTCCTGTGGTGAAGGAAGCGCCGAAGCCTAAAGATGAGAAGCTCTGGTCATGCGGAGACATGAGTGTTGCGGACAGTTTTGTCACGTTGGAACGGGTCGTGCCAGGCATACCAAACTTACGATTCGGCGTTTCATTTGAGGTCGAGAACGCACCGCTCACGGCTGAAGAATTCGCGAAGAACGTCGCGCCCCAGCGTGTCGAGTTAGCCAATATCAAGATCCCTTCGCCTTACGAACCTTTGCGCTCGGTGGCTGATCTGGACAGCATCTTCGTGGATTTCTCACTCGAAGGTCTAATGCGGAAAGAGATCGACAAGATCGAGATCGTGAGCCCCACGCTCTATGTCGGCGAGGACCTGTTCTGGTATGTGGATTTCTATCGTAATTACGCGGCGAACGAACCCACGCCTTCCAATAAAGCGGTGGCTTTAGCAGCGAATGACAAGGCGCTGGAAATCACCGTGGCGGAGACCGTCATGGCTCACGAACCCGCCACCAGCCAGGCCGCCTGGAGCGTGAAGACCTTGCAGGTTCACAGTGGTAAATTGATCCTCGCCCCGAAGGGAAAACCGCTGCCTGGTTTTCGCACGCCGTTTCCGTTCAGCTTCACGAGTGAGCTGAATCGCGGCATCATTGAGGCCGACTTTGAGATTCCACCGGACACTTATACTTACGAGCAACTCAAGCTCCGATTCGAGGGCATGAAGGGCCAGGTGAAGTTCAATCTTCCCGTCAAAGGTCAGGATAACAACCTCACGGAAACCTTTGAAATCGAGCGCATCCGATGGAAGGAAATGCACATCGAGAAAGCCTTCCTCACGGTCACTTACGATGCGGCTGGCATCTATGGGAAGTTCGGTGGCGCGGCCTACGACGGCTATGTGAACGGCCAATTCAATGTCTATCTCGATGACAGTTTTACTTGGGACGGCTGGATCGGCGGGAAGAAGGTGCAGATGCATGAGATCACGCAAAAGCTCCTGCCCGGTTATTTCCTGATGGATGGGCAGGTGGAATGCACCGTGCTGGCGCAGGGGGACATGAACGAAGTCTTCCAGGCGGATGGTAAATTTCTGAACCACACCCCCGGCAAGTTCTCCGTGCAATCTCTCAATCAACTCCTCGCCAGTCTCCCTGCGAGCATTGCTTCATTGAGCAAACAAATCACGACCATCGGGCTGGAAACCATGCGCGACTTCGACTATGACAAGACGCTCGGCTCCTTCCGGCTGTATGGTCGCGAAGGCACTGGAAAGCTCATGTTTGAAGGCCCCACGGGCTCACGGAATTTCGATGTCAACGTCTATGACCACCGCTGGAAGAATGATGAGCATGAAGGCAAACCGGCTCGTCGGTCAGACGCCACGCCTTGAAGAAACCCTCGCGATGAAAGAATATCTGATGAAAATACCCGCACTCGTCTTGGGCCTCGCGCTTTGCTCCTGCAAACTGCCGGTGGTGAATCTCGGCACGCCGGAACCCATCAAGGTGGACGTGAATGTGCGGCTCAATGTCTATCAATACAAGGGCGAGGAACCCACCGCGCCGAACGCTGAGGAGAAGGGCTACGAAGAAGCCGTAGAACGTCAACGCAACCGCATGTCTGAAGTGCAGCAACTGAAGGACAATCGCTTGGTGGGCGAAGATCACCGGAGTCTTCTGCATCTCCGCACGAAGCCCGCTGGCGAATGGGGAACCTACGTTGAAAGGACCGTCAAAGAAGAGAACGAAGACCGCATGATTCTGATGCGCCGCGCCGCGAAGGACAGCAATCGCGCACTGCATGAAGTGCAGGATGAGCAATGGAAACTGCGCTCTGAAAAAGCCTTCAAAGGCGAATGGATCGAAACCACAGGCGACAAACCGGACACCTTCAAGTGGACGCAAGCCACAGGCCCCGTTTCCAAGACGGCTGTTAAAGAAGCCACGCCGGAAACTAAGCCCGCTGAGGCTGCGCTTGAACCGAAGAAGCCTTAGAAATCAAAGTTCACGACTCAAGGAAACTCCCAGGTTCAAATGCGCGAAACCTGCTTAATGAGGCTCTTGAACCTTTCCCAACGCATGACTTCCTTCCTCATACATCTTCCATCATGGCGCCTCTTCTCATTGCCCATGCTCGCCTTGATCCTCGCCAGTTGTGAGACCCCATCTGGTTTCATGGGCCCCGCCAGCCGGGGGGCGGATGCTTTGGGCCATCGGCCAGGGCCTGTGGGTTTCTCAACCGTTATCGTAGATGCAGGTCACGGCGGTAAGGACTCCGGCGAGAATGCGCGCCGCACTGGGCTCGTGGAAAAGACGCTCGCGCTGGATATGGCGCGCCGTTTGAAGAGCGAACTCAGCGGCAGCTTCCGCGTGGTGATGACTCGTGATTCCGATACCTTCGTGGACTTGGATGAACGTGTGAGGGAAGCGAATCGCTATGGTAACGGCGTCCTCGTCAGTCTTCACTTCAATGCCAGCGGCTCTCGTATTGCTGGCCCGGAGACGTATTATTGGCGGGTGGACAGCTACTCGTTGGCCAAGCGTGTGCAGCGGAATCTCATGGCCGTAACCGACTTCCACAACTGCCGTGGCATGGTGCGGCGGCGTCTCAGACTGACGCGAAATCCTTCGATCCCCTGCATCCTCGTGGAATGCGGCTACCTCACCAGTCCCAGCGAAGCGAAGAACATCTCCGACGCCAGTTACCGCGCCAAGCTCGCCCGGGCCATCGCCGCCGCCATTCGTGAGCAAGCCTCTCAGGGCGACTCGGGCATGGGCCCGCTGCCCGCGCCAATCAATGCGCCTCTGAGCAGGCACGGGGATGCGCGAAGCTAGACAACCTACGGGTCACAGGCACGAACTTTGCAGTCCCTATTCACGCCGCCTTGCTTTCCCCGGCCCCTTGCGCTAACTCGACGGGCGTCCATTCTGCCTTGGCAGACGCATTGATTACTGACCCTGAATATTGAAACTAATGACCTACGATCTCATCGTCATCGGCGGCGGCCCTGCGGGCTATGTTGGAGCCATTCGCGCAGCTCAACTCGGCAAGAAAGTCGCCTGTGTTGAAAAAGAGCGCGGCGGCGGCACCTGCAACAACTGGGGCTGTATTCCCACGAAAGCCCTGCTCCATGATGCGGAGCTTTATCATACGATGACGCATCAAGCCGCTGACTCGGGCTTTAAGATCGAAGGTCTTTCCTATGACTGGACCAAGATCATAAAACGCTCCCGCACCGTCTCCGACAAAGGCGCGGCGGGTGTGGAATTCCTCTTCAAGAAAAACAAGATCGACTCCATTCGCGGTGAAGCTCGCATTGATAAGGTCGGCAGCGTGACCGTGAAGCTCGCTGATGGGAAAGAGGAGACTCATACCGCAGCGAAGATTCTCGTCGCCACCGGCTGCGTGACCCGCCCGATGCCCGGTTTCCCCTTCAATGGCAAGACCGTAATCGGCTCTAAAGATGCGCTGGCCCTGCAAACTCAGCCGAAGAGCATCGTTATCATCGGCGCAGGTGCCATCGGCATTGAGTTCGCCTATTTCTTTAACGCTTTCGGCACTCAAGTGACCGTCGTAGAAATGCTTCCCGCCATCCTGCCAGTGGAAGACAGCGAGATCTCCGCCGCTCTGGAAAAGTCACTCACCAAGCAAGGCATGACCCTTCTGACGGGTCACAAAACCGTCAAGACCGAAGCCAGTGACAAAGGGGTGAAGATCACCGTGGCCGACCCCAAGGGCGAAGAGAAAGTGCTCGAAGCCGAAGTCTGCCTCGTCGCCATTGGAGTGCTGCCCCTGCTGCCCGGCGGTGCGGAAACACCGAAGCTCACCGATCGTGGTTGGTTGCAAACGGATGCCAACTACGAAACCAGCATCAAGGGCGTCTATGGCGCTGGCGACATCATTGGGCCGCCGTGGCTCGCACACGTCGCGAGCTTTGAAGCGGTGCAGGCCGTTGAAGGCATGTTTGTTCCAGGTCATAAGCCGAAGAAAGTCGGCGTCTTCCCCGGCTGCACTTATTGCCATCCGCAAGTCGCGAGCACGGGCCTCACCGAGCAAGCCGCCAAGGAAAAAGGACTTAAATACAAGGTCGGTAAATTCCCTTACGCAGCGAGCGGCAAAGCTCGTGCCGTGGGTGAAAGCGAAGGCTTTGTAAAGCTCATCATCGGTGAACCTCACGGTGAAATCCTCGGTGCCCACATCATCGGTGCGGATGCCACGGAACTGCTCGCTGAACTAAGTCTGGCCATCTCTATGGAAGCCACGATTGAAGAACTCGAAGCCACCATCCATGCGCATCCCACCCTCTCCGAGATGGTCAAGGAAGCTGCGGAAGTGGCCGCTGGTCATGCGATCCATGTTTGATAGAAGGGAGCGCGGAGCTTTAGCCCGCATCACTGACGCGGCTGCAATGACCTCAGCAGTTGCAGCGCGTCTTGGTTCTCAGGCTGGATTTGCACGGCCTTCGTAGCCGCCTCTCTGGCCTCATCCATTTGCTTGAGCCGCGCATGAATCGTGGCCCGAGCATAGGGGATACTGGCATCGTTAGGGTTCGCCTGTTCGCCTTGTCTAAGAGCACTCACAGCTCCTGCGGCATCTCCCTTGCCATTACGCGCTAAGCCAAGGTTATACCAAGCGCGGGCGTATTGCGGTTCTAGTTTCACGGTTTGCTCCAGTGAGCGAATCGTTCCTTCCACGTCGCCGACTTCGTTACAGGCGAGCGAGAGCTTGAAGTGATACTCAGCCGTGTTCGGCTCCAAGCGGACCGCTTCCTGCAACTCATGCAAAGCCTCTTGCGGCTTTCCGACGGTGCTGTAAGCGACCGCCAGTTCATGCCGGATGGGCGCTGAATTCGGGTCCCATTGCGCGGCCTTCTGGTAGTGAAGAAGCGCATTCGGCCCATCATTGCGCGCAAAGTAATAAGCTCCCTGTTGAAGCTGACCGCTGGGCTGATCCGCATTCAGCGCGAGCATCTGTTGCAGCTCCTTACCCACTGGCGAGGCTTCATCCAAAGTGCTCCGCAATGACCAGGCAGCGGCCAGCCTCACACTGCGGATGGGATCGCTGAGGAGTTGATTCACCGTTGCTCGTGCCGATGGACTGTTCACGACGAGCAGCGGTTCCATGGAGCGCGCTACGCTGGCGCGCACCAGCGGATCAGCATGAGAAGCAAGGCCGATGACACTCGGAAAAACCGAACGATCTGTCATAAAGGGGTCCAGCAAACGAACCGCTGAAGCCTTCCAATAGCCGCTCTCCGTCTCGCTTTGAAGGAGCTTCATCAAGCCCTCACGCGCGCTGGGATTGCCAGTTCGAGCCGCAGCAATGGTCAGCGCTCGGTATCGCGTCGGGCGTTCCATCTTGGCTCCATACCACTTCTCGGTGGCCGTGAGCGACCAGTCCGCATCCTTGTCTGTGTGGCAGCGATTGCATGCGTTCGGCACGCCGATCTGCTTCGTCAACAAAGGATCAGGGATGGTGAAGCCGTGGTCATGCCGGGAGTGACGCTGCATATAAACGGTCTGCGGCATGTGGCAGTTGATGCATTGCGAGCCCGTGCTTTGCGGCTGATGGAAAGAATGCGCGGCGAGGTTAATGATGGGGGCTTTGGGAAACGCAGGTGTCGCTGCCGCGTGGCATCTCATGCACAGATCGTTTCCGGGCAGGATCGTTTTGCCCGTGTGTGGATTGTGACAGTCGGTGCAGGAGACGCCCGCCGTGTGCATCTTGCTGCTGAGGAAGGAGGACAATTCATAGTCCTCATCGCGCACTTGGCCGTCGGCGTGGAAGAGATTACCCTCATCCACGATGGCCAGCGCGTGATGGTCAAAGAAGTTGTCGCCCGGTTTGAAATCGCCGGTCAGTTCAGAGCGTCGCGCATGGCAGGCCCCGCAGGAATCCAGCGTTTGATTCCGCGTGGGTTTCTTGATCGTGGGATCGGTCTCTTTGCTGTTCGGATACTGCTTCCGCCAACCCACATGCGCCTTCAGCGGCCCATGACAGGCCTCACAACTCACCGTCATCTCCGCCATCGAAGTGTGGAAAGAATCGGTGGCTTCGTCGTAATTCTTGCGAAGCCGGGTGTTGTGGCAACTCGCACACATCGTGTTCCAAGTCATGCCGCGTCCTGTCCAATGGCCCCACTCACCTGGCTTGCGATCCTCATTTCCATAGACGTTGAACCACTCGTTCTTATGCGGGTCATACGAGGCTTCCAACGTCTGCAAGCGCCCGCCGAACGCCTTTACCAAATACTGCCGCAGGGGATCGTTTCCGATGACACGCTCCACTTCATAAGGCTGCTGCTGGTTCTCAAAGCCCAAGGAAACGACCTCATGCCTGCCGTCCTTCACGCGCACTTCGGTGGTCTGCGTGCCGTGTTGGATGGTGCGTTCCGGCTCAAAGGCCGCCTTGTCCAGGTCATCGCGCAAAGGCCGCTCAGCGAGTCCGTGATTGGACTTTGACCATTGCTCAAACAACGCCGCGTGACACTCCCGGCAGCTCTGCGAGCCCGCGTATTCCTGAAATACGAGCTTCTCGGCTTGAGGAAGAGGAGCTGCCAAGGTGACTGCCGGAGGGTTTACAACAACCGAATTATTTTTCTTTGTGACCCAGTAGAGGATGCCAAGCACGAGCACCAACAAGAGGGCCGCCGCAAGAAGCTGCTTCGAGAGCCGCTGATTCGGTAACGGCTGATCGCCTTTGCTGCGGTGTTTCTTGGTGCCCATCAATTGCTTGGAAGTCGAAACGAAGTTTGATTTTAGGCTGTTCTTAAGGCGAAAAATTGGCGGAGTCCAGAAATGAGAAGGGGCGTGATTATTGGTGAGTTCATGATTTATCTTGTCAAATCAGCCTTGATCAAAATACGATGGGCAATCTTTTTGAAGATCAAACCAATGATAGCATCAGGGAAACATGATCCGCTCCCCTTACGGAAGCCACGCGGGATGGCCTTGATTTTTGTGCTCGGAGCCACGGTGCTTTTGATGGTCTTGCTTCTTGGTATCCTGGCGATGGGCCGCACAGAGCATCAGGCTGCTACGTCATTCAGCCAAATCACGGAGGTTCGCGGTCTTAGCGAACTACCCGCCACGCTGGTGATGGCGCAGATTCGGGAAGCGACTTCGGGATTGGGACTCACGGAAACCTGGGCTTCACAACCGGGAATGATACGACGTTTTGGCACCAGTGCCAGTTCGCCCGCGACTGGCCGCGCTGCCTTGTTGAAAGCTTATCGCCTCTACTCCTCTGATAAGATGGTTTCCACGGATGAGGGCTCATTCAAAAGCGATACCAGCGCAGAATCGACGGCACTCATGTCGTGGATGAATCAGCCTGCCAGCTACATAGACCTGAATGAGCCCGTTGCCTATCCCGATCCTACGAACAAGACGAAGATCAAACGCACCTTCCCCATCGTGGATGTTTCGGTGTTCGATCCCAAGCTTACCGGACGCGTCAGTCAGCAAAAGGGTATCATCGAAGGCACGGCCCTGACGGCGGCCTTGCCCGGCGAGAGCGATAGCCACCCCCTGCCAATGCCAGTGCGCTGGATTTATCTCCTGCGCGATGGGCAGATGATTGTGCCATCCGGTGAAGCGAACGGCGAGGCTATCTTCAGCACAACCGATCCTGCGAGAACACCGACAACCAGCAATCCCATCACGGGCCGCATTGCCTTCTGGACCGATGATGAAACCTGCAAAGTCAATCTCAACACCGCAAGCGAGGGCACGACTTGGGATGTGCCCCGCACCACAGGCTGGACGGATCGTAATTATGCCTCGTTCATCCCTGCACAGAATGAATTCCAACGCTTCCCCGGTCATCCGGCGATGACTTGTTTAAGCCCCATTCTGGGTGCGCTTAATACGAACTATCTCTGGCGCGGCCCCATCACCACGAACACTGGCACGGTGGATACCTCCAATGTGAATACGGATGCTGGACCCACCTCAGGAAGCTTCACCACCTACCTGAGCAATATCTACTCCACCCTGCCGCGAACCAATACGGGTAACACTGGTGAAGGGTCCCAGGGAGGAACGCAGGTTTCCACGACAACGACAGGACTCCCCCTCAAACGGGAACGGCTATTAGCCTCGGTGGATGAATATTTTTACACGCCTGATCGCGGAGTCGTGGGTAGCACTTTGACGCCCGCACTAAATCTCACGAATCAAAAAATTCAGATGTCGAAATTCTTTCTGACGACCAGCAGTCGGGCACCTGAGACCAACCTCTACAACCGTCCGAGGATTTCGCTTTGGCCACTGCAAAGCGATCTGACCAAGCGCAATGCGAAGGACAAGCTCCTCGCTTTTTGCTCACGGGTAGCGCCCGGCACTTCCGAAGAAGGTGAAAGCAATTTTCAAAGAGCCAGCTCTTGGATCAGCGAGGCCACACCCGGATCATCACAGGACGGCACCTCAGATTATTTGCTTCAGCACAACCAGCGTCTCCTCAGCTACCTACAAAATCTCACCAGTCTAAATGTCCCCGCCTTCAGCAATTCTGCCCACCAAAGCTTCGTGGATAAATACGGGAAAGATAACCGGAACCATATCCTTCTGGAGACCTTTGATTTGGACCGCACCGGGGTGAATTCCTGGAACAGCACAGCACCGACTTACTACTACACTCCACCGCGTCAGGAATTACCGGGTGCCAACAATGGAAATTACATCGGTGAAGCCACAGCAGTTCCTACGACAGCCACCTCTCTTCCCAATAACGATCCGCTGCCGGACCTGCCCAGCGGAGTTCCAGCCTCAACGACCAAGTCCCTGAAAGCGTTTGGTAGATACCCAACTGTCGTTGAAGTCGCTATCGTCTTCATGGCATCCAACGTGGTCCAGGCAAACGGGCTTCCCGTTGATGAAGTCAACAATCTGACTGGGGTCAAAACACCTGATTTATACGCTGATAAAACCAACAAGATGCGGGCCTATCTCATCCTGCAATCCTTTTGTCCGATTATCGGTATGCCACCTTATTCAAGCAATGTGCGCTACCGAATCAAAGGTCTGGAGACATGGACCGCGAACGCAAAGCCACTCTTTGATCCGGGACTGAAGGAGCCCATCAATCGCACTTGGACGCGAGGCGGGAGTTCAGCGGCGGAGAACGCACATGCCACGGCCTTTACGGGGATGATAGGTCAGTTCATGAATGGAAGCTATACGACTCCCAAGACGCCGCCAGTAGGTGCGACGTTCGATGAGAACAAGAACTATGCATTCTGTGGCCTCGAAGTGGATGTGAGTGGTCTTGACCCAAAGAATCCTATTTTTAATTTCAGCGGTGGCGTCATCACCTTGGAGATTCATTCCGGTTTCGGCGCTGCTTTAACCTCCGCCTCGAAGCCGGTGCAAACCCTGCAAATGAGTTTTCCGAAGACCACTATTCGTGTCCCCAAGGTCTATAAAAATACCGACAACTGGGTCAATGGTCTCAAATACATGGATTTCTCCGCCCGCATCAGCAACGCCATGCAGGACTCACTGATCAGCTACGGAGACACGGTTCGGTCAGTGATAGTCGATACGTCGGGTCCATCGAAAGGAGACTATCGCCACATCTCCACGCTTCCCTTTGTGCCAAGCAACTACTTCATTTCGCATCCAGATTACAACACGCCTGCGAACGATACAGGTTCGCCGTCCAAGTATCGTGATGAAGCGCAGACCTTACGTTATGCGCCAGCCACCTACACTGGTCAGCTCGGCCATACCTACCCTGCACTCGGTCAGGCAGTGAATGGCAGACAGTCCATTTGGCTGAGTGCGGGTTACGACATCGTGAGCAATAAAGTGACCAAGGCTTACGGCTTGGTGAAAGACACGCCATATTGGCAGGACTGCATGGCGGTCGTCAGTTATAAACTGGACGGAGCCATGAATAAGGACGGGCGACCCGGCGACTGGGATAGCGGAACGGGGCGCATCGAGGACGGTCCTTACATCAACAAGCCCGATGCCGGTGGCCAGGACATAGGCGCAGGCGGCTATTACGGGCGGGCCGGCTACACCAGTGAAGTGGGGAAGAACTATTCGCCCAACCGCCAAATTTGTTCTGCCGTTGCTTTTGGTTCCCTTCCGACCGGGGTTTACGCCTCGCCAGGAGAGAGCACTCCCCGGCCCTGGCAGACGCTTCTTTTCTGTCCTAATCCGCCCTCCCGCACCACAGTCTCTACGGCTGAGCCAACTGCGGCGGATCACTTCGGGTTCAAGAGCCCGAAAGACCATTTGCTGTTGGACTTCTTTTGGATGCCAATCGTCGAGCCCTACGCCATTAGCGAGCCCTTTTCCACAGCAGGTAAAATCAACATGAACCATCAGATCATGCCCTTCGCCTATCTCCAGCGGGCCACCGGACTTGCTGCGGTTCTAAGAAGCGTCCGAGTGACCGCACTACCCTCGGCCTTGGCTTGGCCGGGCAACGCCACAGCCAGCGGTGCCAGCTCCGCACAGAAAGTGGAATCCTACAAAGCAGCGCTCGATACCGCCGATAATCTCAAATACGATGTCAATTACCTCGTCAACGTGGATGAAACCTTGAAGGGATTTCAGGCACGCTTCAGCAAAGGAGATGTGTTCCGCTCCGCTTCAGAAATCTGTGAGATTTTTCTGGCCCCCAAGCCCTTGCCAGACCTCCCTGATGGCTCGGCCCGTTACATCAAGACGAACGCCCGCACTGGCAAATCCCTGCCGAAGACCAGTCAAAAACCGAAATATGAGGACATGACGGATTGGTGGAACGGACTCGCTGCAGACCCTGATGACGGCTTTAAACTCACTGGAGATAACACCCGAGAATCTCCCTACAACCAGCTCTACCCGCGTCTCACCACCCGCTCGAACACCTATCAGGTTCACTACCGTGTGCAAGTGTTGAAAAAAGCGCGCTCCACCAGTGCGACAGTGTGGAATGAGAAAAAAGATACCCTCCTCGCTGACCACCGGGGCTCGGTCTTGTTGGAGCGCTATGTGGACCCGAATGATCCGGCCTTGCCGAATTTCGTGACCACCCCCGCTGGAGCCAACTCCTCCAAGGCGCTTGATGATTACTACCGCTTCCGCATCATCAGCAAAAAGCAGTTCACACCTTGAAACCATGCGTTGTCTGAAAAATCATCGTCTGCGCTGCGCTGGATTCACCCTGGCAGAAGCCGCCATCTCGGTGGGCATTGCCGCCATGGTCATCGTTTCCATCGTCGGTCTGCTGCCTTTTGGATTGGATACGATGCATCAGTCAGCGCTTATTTCTGCGGACGCGAGGATCGTTCAAGCCATCATTGCGAGCTACCAGATGAAGGATTGGAGTGAGGTGCTCAATCAACAAACTGGTGCCCGTAACGCCGACTTCTACTTCGACTATCAGGGCATGGATTTGACCACCTATCCTGTTCAAACCAGCGCTCCGAAAGACACCTCCTTCATCGCCAGAGCCCAAGTGACGTTGGACAAAGACAGCCCCCTGATGCCCGGCTCCACGAAGCCGAATACGCGTCTCAAACAAGTGGTCATCAAAGTGGTCTCAGGCACCGACCTCAAGGTCTTTGATAACAAGGATAAGAAGAATCCGGTGCGTTTTTACCGGATGGCATTGGCCCAAATGGACAACACACCCTGATCATGGAGACTCGGATAGCAGCGAGAGTAGGGCGTGGCCCGTTCGCCCGGGGCTTTACCTTGGTCGAGCTGCTTATTTCCATGACCATCACTCTGGTCTTAGTTCTCCTGCTTGTGCAGTCCATCTCCAGCACCCAGAAGGTCTGGACGCGAACCAAAGCGCAGGCGGAATCCTTCAAGGAAGCGCGGGCCGCCTTTGAGAGCATGTCCAGAGAACTCTCTCAGACCACTCTGAATAGTTACTGGGATTACGGCTACGCGGCTTCGGATACGGCCAAGGCGAACCCCACTTATTATGCCAGACAATCGGAGCTTCACTTCGTCTGCGGCCCTTCAGAAACGCTCATCGCCAAGAACCTCAACTTGTCAGGGCACGCCGTTTTTTTTCAGGCCCCCACCGGCTTTTCCACCGTGGCCACCACAGATCCCGCGTATGGCTTAGAAAGTCTTCTGAATGCTTCCGGCTTCTTTGTGAAATATGACACGGATACCGCACAGAAAGCCGCCTTTATGAAGGCACCGCTGAACCCACCACGAAAAAGATTCCGCCTCATGGAGTTCAAACTACCGAGCGAGAAACTTCAGATCTTCAAACCCGAGACCTCAGCCCCAGCGGGCACACTGCCAGCTCCAGCCTTATCCAAAGCCACGACGACGGCTGACCTCTACTCCTGGTTCCGCCCTTCCGTTACTGTATCCGCTACCACCACCACAGGCTCTGCCATACTGGACTATCAGCCGCTCGCTGATAACATCCTTGCGGTTTTTATTCAGCCCGTTCTCCCGCCGGACACCTCAGCCACTGCCGCCCAAGCCACTCCCACGGATTACATCTACGACACACGGGCTCACCAGCTCGCGCTCACTCCGCGAGCATCTAAATCACGTCACCAACTGCCGCCCAGACTCACGCTCACCCTCATCGCTCTCGATGAAAGTTCATGGGCGCGCCTGACCACAGCAGAGGCGGATGCCACCGCTCTCCAGCTCCAGACCCTCATCAATACCAAGCTCTTTCAAATCCCACCGACAGATCAAAAACCCACACTCTTCTCAGACGATCTCCTCAAGCTGGAAGAGGCACTCATGAGCAGAGGAAACGATGCCTTGAAGAAGCCCATTCAATACCGCGTCTTCACCACCACCATCGCCATCCGCGCCGCGAAATGGATCAGCGCCATTGAGAAATGATCATGCGCACCGAACATCCGTTTCCAGACCGTCGCGATCAGCCGCCTGCCGCGTTCACCTTGATCGAGATGCTGGTCGTGATCGTCATTATCGCCATCCTGCTGAGCACAGGCAGCCTCGCGTTTCAGGGTTCACTGGAATCACAACACCTCTCAGGCTCCGCCATTCGTCTGGCCAATGACCTTTCCGCCGCCGCCCTTCAGGCAGTGAAAGAAAACCGGACGCTGGAAGTCCACTTCATCACGGCCAAGGGAGAGTTCACCAAGGATAAATCACTCATCCGCGGCTATCAGGTCTTTGCCATCGATCCAACGACTGGCCGCATACCCACCAGCGCCACCACGGGCCTGCCCATCCCCTTGCAGGAGCTGCAAACGCTGGACAAAGGCATCATCATTTCCAGCGACCCGACCCTGTCCACCGTCATCAAGCACCGGACACTTACTGGCACCTTCAGCGGCTACGCCATGAAACCCGACGGCTCCACAGACTTGGGCAAGGACTCCAATGACCTGGCCAAAGATTCTCCGTGGTGCCTGACCTTGATCACCGAGCGCAGCCTGGCAAAATACAATGGCTCTACACTGCCGCCCGACTACCGAACAGTGATCATCAATGCGCGAACTGGTGTGGTGAGATTGTATTGAAATGGTTCATAGAGCGAGTCATCATCGCAGACCTATTGGCCCACTACATGACTCGTCGTTCCGGGAACTACTGGCCAGCGGATCTATTCCTGTTGATTGCCCGCGTAAGCAGTGACGCAAGCGTATCTCGCACCCACGGTGAAGTCCGCTCCGCCGCCGGGCTTGGTCTTGGAATGAAGCGCTGGATCATAGCCAAAGATGCCACGTCCGTGGTAATACGGGTTCATGCCCCGGTCTTTCCCACCGAGCCCGCCTTGAGTGAAATAGGGGTCGTTGCGCTTGTCCTTCACCGGATCAAGTGGGCGCTCATCCATGACGCCGGTGATGTATGCGCGGAGGTATTGACAGTCATAGGTGAAGGCCAGCGAGCACCATTGCTCTTCCGGCACTTCAACCAGCAGGCCATGTTACTGTTTATTTGGCCTCAACGCCCAGCGCTTTCAGTTCCTCATCCGTCCACGGCGCGGGACGTTTCTGGTGAAGATTGCGAAACTGCGTCACTTCATCCTTCGTCACGCTGCTGGCTTCATTGCCCCAGGCATAACGGACAAAGCTGATGATTTCAGCAAGGCGGTCATCGCGGGTGATGCCGAATGCAGCAGCGGGCGTCATCATCGCGCCTTGATAAGTCTTGCCCTCAATGGGACCGAGCAAGCCGTTGATAAGCACGGGCACCATGCCTGCGGCGGGGCCTTTGACGCGAGCACTGCCTGCGAGCGCGGGAGCGATGGCCATGTCCGTGCCTGGCAGGGTGACGCCTTTACCATCAGGGCCGTGGCAGGACACGCAGATCTGGTAGAAGATGTCCTCGCCTTTACTGATGAGCTGCTGGCGTTCTTTAGGCATATCCTTCGGCAGCTTCAGAGCGCGATTCCACTGGGCAAAACCTTGCGTCCAACGTGCGGCGATGAGGGCCCGCTCAGAGACATCTGTGATCACATCGAAGCCCTCACCTTTCTGAAGGCGTTGAAGGTATGGCGAGGGATTTTTCCAAAAGACCAGACAGGCCGCGAGGAACACGCCTTCATGGGTGACGAAGCGCTCCGTCAGGGCATCCATCACCGGAATTACGCGGGGGTCCTTGGTCGCAGAGAAGGAGAGAATGATCTGCTTCGCGACTTCTCCATCAGGTTCAGTTTTGGCAAGGGCCGTGATCGCGTCCATTATGCTGACATCGTTCTTTGCGATGAGGGGCTCGCTGATGTGAACGGCCGCAGCACGGATGCGGGCGTCAGGGTCCAGCAGAGCGGTTTTCAACAAGGAAGCGTCTGCTTTGCCCAGGCCTTCGAGCGTCCAGAGCGCATGAAGCCTCGCGATGGTGTTCGCATGGGAGCGCGCCATCTCCGCGAGCTGAGGAGTGATGCTCTCGCGATCCGCACGCAGAATGATGAGTTTCTGGGCGGTGTCTCGCCACCATCCGTTCGGGTTTTCCAGATGGCGGAGCAGCTCCACGGTGGATTCTTTGAGCATCTGGGGCGCAGGCGTCAGCGCTTGATCCTGATGCCGCACACGCCAGATGCGCCCATGTTGGTTCACCGCAGCAAGGCCAGAGTCCTTGATGAATTTGCGTGGTCCTTCACTGAGCCACGGTGCATCCTGAATGATACCGCGATACATGTCCACAATGGTCAAAGAACCGTCCGGCGCAGTGGCCGTGTTCACGGGGCGGAAAAGTATGTCCGTGGAATTCAGGAACTCGCCATCACCATAAGGATTGCTGAACATGAGACGGCCATTTTTGTTCTCGATCTTCGAGCGGCGGATGACGTGGATCGTCGGGTCGCAGAAGAAGTAATCACCGCGCGTGTCCGCCGGCAGCGCGGTGCCCCGGAAAACGCTTTGACCGCAAAGGGAGGTGAGCACTTTGCGGTCTGGAGCTGCGCCGCCGCGATCATCCCGCGCACAAATATTCTTCGCTAGCAGGAACGCTGAGTCCCAAGATTTTCCGAGCATGATGGGTTCATCTCCCTTCGCGCCGTTATCCGTGATCTTGTCCAGCAGGCTCCAATACGAGCGCGGCATGTTGAAGCCCATCGCTGGCACGCTGTTTTCGGAGAAGAACTCACGGCCCTCATCATCATGCGTCATGCCCCACTGCGACCACAAACCGCGCGTCGGCTGAGCCTTCCAGGTGCCATCGGTGAACCGATACCGCTCCCGCCCGTAGCTGTTGTAAATCCAGTTGTCGAGGTTCCAATCGAGACCGCTGTCCTGGTGCTCCACGGACTTCGTGCCATCGCCGTCCTTGCCTTTGAAGAGCAGCTTCTTTTCATCCGCCACGCCGGTGCCTTTGGTGTCCCGATAAAACCACACGCTGGTGGAGTCCGTCTCCTGAATGGCAATGCCATCTGCGAGGGGCAAGACCGCACGCGGGAGATTGAGATTGTCCACGAACACGGTGGCCTGGTCCATGACGCCGTCGCCCTTTGAGGAAGTGAGCCGCTTGATGCGACCATTGCGCAGTGTCTTCGTTCCAGTGCCTTTTTCGTCCTGCATGTAGCTGCGCATCTCCGCGACATACATCGCGCCGTTCCCATCCCAGACCGCGAGGACGGGCTCTTCCACCAGGGGCTCTGCGGCGATGAGTTCAGCGACAAAGCCGGGCTGCAAAACGAACGTCGCCTTCTCTTCTTCGGGAGTCAGCACCGCCATTTCATTCGCGGCTTTCTTGGCTTTGGCATCGGAAGTCGGGTTGGCGTGAACAGAAGCCACGAGGGCGAGGAGAGCGGAGAGGATGCTGAGTTTCATAAAGGAATAGGAGATTATCTTTGCCAATGATTGAGGTTCGGACGGCGCGGGCCGTTACTGCTTCTGCCGGAATTCATCGACCATCCCGCCGATGCCCTCCTTTTCGAGCGCACCCACGCTGGGTTCATAACGGAATCCTTTATCCACGTAGAGCGTGGCGCAGGAGGGATGCTCCGCCTTGAGCCTCTTACAGTCCGCCCACGCAGCATCGTATTCTGCGATCCATTCTTTCATCTTAGCCTTGTCACCCTCGAGTCCCAGCGCAGCGAGATGAAAGCCCGCACGATAAATTCGGTAAAGATCCAGCCCATAATGGGAGGACACTTCCGCATACTCTTTCGTGGCAGGATCGGGAAAATGAATGGCCTGCGCGAGGCTGATTATCTCTGCCCACATTTGCACCGCTTCATCCTTCTCCTGAAGGAACTGAGGCCATGTTTTTGAGTCCTTCGGAAGCGGCGGGCGATCAATGAACTGGTCTCGCGTCCAGGACGGCGTGATGTCGTTGAGCGTGGAGCGCTTACCGCGATAGACGGCATCTGCTGAGAGGAGCGCGAGACGGCGGAACTTACTGGCATCATCCTCATCCAGCTTCAATACCTCCGTGGCAAACTGATGGAAGACCTCTTCCTCCGAATGCTTCGGATTTTGCGCCCACTTCGCGATGACATAGACATTCAGATCACACCAAAGTTCGTTCGTCAGGTAGGGGCCCTTCCAGCCACCACCACGACTCCAGGTGGAGATGCCCACGGCAAGCGGGTTGGACCACAGCTTGCGCAAACTCTCGCCGTGATGCTCTTCAAAGCCCTCGATCACGCCATGCATCACATAGTTCGGATAGGCTCCCTTGCCTTCGTATTCACGCTGGCACTGGACCTCCACCAGTTGCGGATGACGCCCCATGCCCAGCACGCGGCTGAAGGCATTACCGCGATGAAAATCGTTCTCGCAGTGCTTCACCACGAAGCACAAGTTCGGGTGCGGCTCCACCCCATCACTCACCGCCTGATAGGCAGCGGAGTTCGTATCAAAGCTCCGCCATGAGCGAAAGATCACCTTCTTGTTCAGCTTCTCGCAGACCTCCTCCCGCAGCAGCTTCATCAGCGGGATGATCGTCTTTTGCGGGTCCGTGTTATTCTGAATCTGACCGACGTGATACGGCGCGCCCTGGAGGTAAGTCTCCCCGATGCGGATCACCAATCCATCCAACTGCGGGAAGCGGTGGAACATCTCGCGGATCCCGAGCCGCAGATACCTTTGCGTCTCAGCCTTCGACATGTCACCAAAGTCCGTAAGGTGGTATTTATCCACGAGGCGTTTCGGCAGCACGACCATGTCCGTGTGGCAGTAGAGATCGAGCCCTGCCGCCTTGGTCGCGGTGTAGAGCTGATCGAGTTCCGCAGCTTTGGCGTCCAGCCACTTCCTTTCATCTGAGCCAGCGGGGAAGATGTCAGGATCGACAGAGGACCAGTCAATGCCGAACTGCGCCGCTTGGAACAGCTCAAATACCTTGCCCGTGTAACCAAGCTGCTTCGTCAGTTGCGGATCATTGTAGTGCGTCGGGAAAGGCTCCTCACCAGGATTGTTATGCACCATGTCGAGAACGATGCCCGCCGGGCGCAATGGAACCGTGGGCTCAGCTCCGCCACCCTTGCCCTCCATGAGCACGGGAAGCATGAGCGACAAAGAAAGCAATCGGGCTGGGAAGGAGAGGTTTGGCATAGCGTGGTCGATCTGAAAACTGAGTGAATGGATCAATGACTGCCTTGGGGCGTCCAGTCATCACTACGGAAGGGGGAAGCGGGAAGATCGCTCTGATTGTAGAGGTTCGCTTCGGAGCCATTGCGCCAGGCATAGCGGACCGCGATGGGGGCGGGCACTTCGGGCGAAGTCACGCGAATGGACTGACCTTCGATGACGGCGGTGGCGGGCTTGAATTGCTTGTCAGCGCCTGCGAGCTGGAACTCGCGCAAGGCATCCCCTTTCATCTTGAGGCCCTCTGCGCTGCGTTGAAAGTGGACGATCATAGCGTTCCCTTCAGCGCTGGCGGTGCCATAGATCGGGCCTTCGTAGGGCACCTGCTGGCCATAAACTTTGGCCTTGGCGATGAGTGCCAGGCGATGCCCCACGGGCTGCTTTTTCTTCGGGTGGACGTTCTCGTTCTCACCTACATCAATGGTTACTGCCATGCCCGTATTGGGCAAGTTCAACGCCTCGGTTTGCACGCCGCGCATAAAGGCCCAAGACAGGCTGTAGGCACCTTCGGAATTGTGGTTCGGGAGTTGCACATAGAGGAAGGGCAGATCGCCTTGGCCGAAGTCGCGTCGCCATTGCTTGATGAGGGTCGGAAACCAAAGATGATAGCTGGCGTGCTTGGAGGCATCCTGCTCGCCTTGATACCACAGGATGCCTTTGAACGGAGCGGGCATGAGCGGCGCGATCATGCCATTCCAGAGTGCGGCAGGCGAGTTGCGATCCCCAGGGCCGGTGGGAAACAGCGGCTTCTTTTGCGTATAGGTCTGGCCAGTTGCTTTCGCCTCTGCGGCACCTTTTTCCCAGACGGCGAGCGCGGCTTCATACTTCACTTTAGCAGCGGGGAATTCCTTCACCTGCTTCGCCCATTGCACCGCGATCATGGGATCAGTGGCCAATGCTTCTGTGCTCATCCAAGCCGTCGCGCTGGTGCCTCCCCAAGTGCTGTTGATGAGTCCAATGGGCACCTGAAGATCGGTGCTGATGTCGCGGGCAAAGAAGTAGCTCACGGCGGAGTAATCCTTCACCGTGTCCGGTGAGCAGACTGTCCATTGGCCTTGAATGTTAGTCAGCGGTGTCTCCGATGATTTCAGCTTCACGCGGATGTGGCGGATCAGCGGATGATTCGCCGCCGCCATTTCGACTTCAGCGTTCTCAACGGAGTTGACCTGCGAAGCCATGTTGGATTGGCCGGAGCAGAGCCAGACATCACCGACGAGCACGTCTGACAATATCGGGTTTTGGACTTTAGATTTCGGGTTGTTTGAGGAGATGCCCAGCGTGCGCGGCTCAGCGCTGGCGGGCATCGGATCAAGCTTGATGAGCCACTGGCCCTTGGCATTTGCGGTCGCCGTTTTCGTTTGTCCAGCGAAGGAAAGGGTCACCGCTTCACCAGCATCGGCGGTTCCCCAAACAGGGACGCTTTGATCGCGCTGCAAGACCATGTGATCGGCGAAGAGACCGTGCAGCTTGACATCGGCGTGGGCAGTGAGCGTGAGTAAACTCAGGCAGAAGATGGAAGGGAGGTAGTTCATAAGTTGAGGGTGAGTAAATTTTGGGCCTTCATGTCAGGCAGTATTGAATAAAGGCGCTTTCAATTCGCTGCTCCCAGCCAGCGCACTGCGTTTTCGATGACGCGCAGCGGCTCGGCTTGCTTGAAGATGGGATAAGTTTCGTGACCGGGGCGGAAAAAGAACACGCGGCCCTTGCCTATCTTCCAAACACAGCCACTGCGGAAGTGCTCGCCTTTGTCCCACTTCTCCTCGAACACAACTTCATCCGGCGGCGGGATGTGGAAGGGCTCGCCATACATCTCCGTTTGCGGGATGTCCCACTGCGCGGGCAACCCGGCCGCGATGGGATGCTGCGGCAGCAATGTGGCGACGTGCGAGGGCGCGCCGTCCGCGCGATACGTCGGAAACACGCACTGCGGCAGCGTGAGCTTCCACACGCCGCTTTCGGCTTTCTCAACATAGGGCGTGATACGTGCTGCTCGTCCGATGACTTTATAATATGGCGCGTCATTCACGAACTCCCACTTCGCCGTCGCGCGCTCAGCTTCGGGTAAAGCCTTGATGGCATCCGCCTTCGCGCGCTCCTGCATGAGCCGCACAAAGGGCTTCGCCCAATGCGCGGAGTGCAGTGCGATGAGCGAGAGCTTGCCATCAAGCACCCGCTTCACCACGGCCTCCATGCGCGTGTCGTCCTGATCCTTCACACGGCGATGGCACCAGAAGACGAGCACGTCCGTAGCATCGAGCGCCGCATCACTGAGACCTTGCTCGGCATCATCGAGCTTCGCGGTCTTCACGGAAAGGCCCGGCTGCTTCTCCAAATGCGCAGCGATGGTTTCCCCGAGGAACCTCTCGCCATAAGCCTCCTTTTGCTGCGGCTGCTGCTCGTCCCAGACGAGCACGCGAATGGGATCGGCAGCGTGGATGGCAGCGAAGGAGGCAATAAGCAGGGTGATGAGTTTGCGTTTCATAAGTTTGAGTGAGGGTTTTGGGCCGCTCGTGCGCTGGCGTTTGGGGTCGCGACTCAGATCAATTACGGCAGCAGGTGAAAAGTTTGATACACGGTCTTAGACGGCTTGGTGCCGCCGCTTTCGCGATACTGGCCGACTTGATAAGCACCGATGGTGACCTCTATTGGTTGCTGCAAATGGGCGGGCACTTCCATCGGGATGAAGGCACCTGCCCGGATGATGCCGGGGCCTTTGCAGACGAAATAATCCACGGCCAAGCCAGCGCTGCTGGTGGCTTTCAGTTCGATCTGTCGCGTGTTGGCGGGAGCATCGGCGATAGCAGGAAAGGCCACGGTTTGCTCCTTCACGTCTTTGCCCATGTCTTGCGGCACCCAGGCGATTTGGCAGGTGCGGCCTGCGGCGGCGAAACCTGCGTCACCCTCGTGATAGACACGGGGAAAGATCATGGTGAAGCCGGGATCAGGCGTGAGCCGATGGCGCCGCATCTTCAGCGTGAACCGTGTTTCCATGACGCCGCGCGCGTCGCTGAAACTCTCGCTGCTCACGCATTCAACGGCTGCACCGTTGGTATCGAAATGGAGCGGTAGCGTGCTGACGGGCAGGGTGGTTTTAGTTGGGAAGAGCACGTTGGCCAGCGTGTGGGGGCCGGTGTTGTCCTTGCCGTGCTTGGCGGTGCAGATGTCGAAGGGTGCGGTAAAGTGATGCGTGATGAGCGTGAACAATCCATCGTCGTGGGGCAACTGGTTCGTGTCCGGCATCGTGGCCATTTGGCCGTGCGCGAGGTCGATGGGCACGCCCTGCGGATTGAGGAAGGTGAACATCTCGATCTCGCGGCGGGGCTCATCGCGCAGCAGCTCGAATTGCCGACGCGCGAGCGACTCATTCGGGAACCACAGCGTCTTGTTGCGCGCGCCTTTGAACTCAAGATAGGGCGCGGGTGCGGCGAGGTCTTTGGGCAAATCTCCAGTCGTGGGAATGACCGGATTCATCAGCCATCCGTCGCGCAAGGTGAGCGTCTTCAGCGGCGCACCGGCTTGCTCTGGCAGACGCGCCGTGGCGATGGCATCCAACCAGTCCGCGACGAATTGGTAGTTGCGCGGCAGCATGTCGAAGTGCCCGCTCATCATGTCCCAGCACTCGCCCATCAATTCATTGCGCGGCTCATAAGCGGTGCCCGGATTGTCATCATGATCATGCCGATAGGTGCCGATAACCGCGCCGGAATAACCATGCGGATAGGCGCTCCAGCTTACGGTCTCCTGGCTGGCCGATGAGATAAAGAGCAGCGGCACGTTGCGCAGGCAGAGCGTGGCATCGGGCTTCAGCGCCTTGCCATCTGCGGCGTAGAACTTGTATTTGTCCGGCATCCCCGATTTGATCGGAATCGCTGCGAGGCACTGCTCCGGTTTGCGCATCGCGGCATCGAAAGGAAAATCCATGTAGGCCGAGTGCGCCAGCGGCACGATGGGCGCGGTGAGCAATTCCGGGTGCGCAGAGATGGCGGCCAGTCGCGAGAGATAAGCGTCATACACCGCCGTCCTGGCAGGGTCCGTCACGTCATAGTTCAAGCCCTTCAGCATCACGCTGCCAATCTCGCTGCCATTCGGCGTCATCAAAATCTGGGCGATGCCATGCTTCCGGCACACGGCGCGGACAGCGGCATTTTGCAGAATGGTCAGCGGCAGGCCATTGTGAATGCCGACCATCACCGCGCGGATCTGCGGCGTGTTCGGTGGAATCCAGAGATAAGCTCCTGAGTTAGCTTGCGCCTTCTCCATCGTGGACGGCATTCACAATGGCCTGCCGCTGACCATTCTGCAAAATGCCGCTGTCCGCGCCGTGTGCCGGAAGCATGGCATC
>JANYJH010000221.1 GCA_025361865.1 Phragmitibacter sp. | reverse complement strand
GGATACTGGAGCTTCTCCAGCACGCGATAGAAGATGTTCAAAACGGCGAAGTCACCGCAGCCGGGGCACCAGGTAGGATGATCGGCCGTGAGGGCTTTCTTCGTGAGTTTTTCAGTAGGGACAGCAGGGGCGATGGCGAGTTCTGTGGACATGGGAGGAAGGGAGGGAGGATGAAAATTAAACAGTGACGAGGTGCTTCTCCACGCCCGTGACGATCTCACGGATGCGGAAGGCGAGGCCATCCGTCTTGCAGACAGACTCGATGTTTGGATTGCAATAGCGGGCACGCAGCAGCATCGCGAGCTGGCCGTGGCCATAAGCGCCGTAGTCGTTCATCTCGATGACCACGATCTTCTTGAAGCGGTTGAAGATCGTCTCAAGACCGTTCGCCATCGGGTGAAGATGACGGATGTGAAGCGCGCCGACCTTGTGGCCTTCGCTACGGAGGCGGTCAGTGCTTTCCTTGATCGGGCCATAAGTGCTGCCCCAACCGACGATGAGGACGCTGCCTTCTGGATCGCCATGAACCTCGGGAAGAGGGAACTCAGCGGAGGCATCCAGCAGCTTCTGACGGCGCTTGTTCTGCATCTGCGTGTGCATCTTCGGGCTGCCACTTGGATGACCCCACTCGTCATGTTCAAGGCCCGTCACGACCGGATATTTGCCGCCCAGCATCTTCGATCCCGGAGGCGCGTGGCGCGTGGTCTGGCCGAGCGGATAGGCTTTGTAATCATCACCGCGCGGGCTGGTATCGAGCATCGGTTCAATCCAGTGCTGATCGAGATCAGGTTCCTCAAAGGCTTCAATACGGCTGCTCAAAGCCTGATCACTCAGGATGATGACGGGGCAGGAATACTTCCGCGCCAGTCGTCCGGCTTCGAGGGCGATGTAGAAGCAGTCTTCCACATCTTTCGGAGCCAGCACGATACGCGGGCAATCCCCATGACTGCCGTAGATGGCCTGCATGAGATCGCTTTGTTCAACGCTCGTCGGAAGGCCGGTGGAGGGGCCTCCGCGCTGCACGTTCACAACGATGATGGGCAGCTCAGCCATGCTCGCATAACTGAGCGCTTCCATCTTCAGGGACAAGCCGGGGCCTGCGCTGCCCGTGATGGCTAAGTGGCCAGCGAACGCGGCTCCGAGCGTCATGCTCACGGCAGCGAGCTCGTCTTCCGCCTGCACATAGAGCCCACCGTATTTCGGTAATTCGACGCGCAGACTCTCCATGATTGAAGACCAAGGCGTGATCGGGTAAGCCGCACCGTAGCGCACGCCAGCGGCGATCAGGCCGAGTGTGAGCATCTGGTTTCCATCCGCGCTGATGCGGTGCCCCGTGCTGGCTTCACCAGGAACAAAGGCGAACTTTTCCAAATCACCGACTTGATAAGCAAAGCCCGCATCGAAGGCCAGAAGGGCATTGCGCAGAACGCTCTCATCCTTCTTCCCAAACTGACGACTGACGATGGTGACGAGCTTATCTTTATCCAGCCCGAAGACCGCGCAGATGAGGCCGAGCACGAACATATTCTTACCGCGATCCCGCGTCGAGCCGCCGACGGCCTCGACCGTTGCGGCCGTGAAGGGAATGCCGATGTGCTTGATGCCGCGCTCGTGCTTGAGGTTCTCTTCATTGATGTCAGCGGTATCGTAGAGACAGATGCCGCCTTCACGCAGAACGCTGATGTGGGCATCATAGCTGTGTTGGTAAAAAGCCACGAGCACGTCCGCTTCATCGCCCGCCGTCAAGACCTCGCCGGAGCCGAGATGCACCTGGAAGATCGAAGGCCCGCCGCTGATGGTGGAAGGGATGGTCATGTAAGTCATCACCTCCTGCGCGGTGCGGCCTGCGAGCCGGGCGAGGAAGCCGCCAATAGACTGGATGCCGTCCTGGGAGTTGCCCGCCAGACGGATGACCGCATTGCGCAACTTGGGTGATGAACTCGTTGAATCAGTAGGGATAGCGATGGTGGACATGGGAGGAGAATTAACCGCGTGAAAACGGATGATAAGAGGAAGTGATGAAATTTTACAATCTATTCATGACTGAATTTACCAGATGTAACGCGTGATCAAACGGGTGGAACATGCTCCTATTTCAAGAAATGATCGTGCTGAGTTCAGGGCACTCAGGGGCGCGCGATATTCAAGCGCGTCAGATCAAAGCGGATCAAAGTGCCACCCTAGCACCACATCCAATCCCAGAGTTATCCCAGACTCATCCGCTGCCCCCAGCCCGGCTTAGGCTGTCCAGCACCACCCGCGCTGAAGCCGCCACCCGCTTCATCCCTGAAAATCAAAGCAACCCACCCAGATCAAAAGCCCTAAAGCGACCGCCACGTTAGGCGACGGTTGGGATTGTGAGTTAGCGCAGTCGGTTGAAATAGTTGCCATGATACTTTTTGCTGACGTTCTCGTCAGAGTCTAGCTCAAGGACGAGTGTGGTTTCGGGCGGATGGCCACGACCCACGGCGGCAAGCTGAGCAAAGATGTAATCGCGAATTGCTGAAACGAAGCCACTCTGCTCGACGGACTGAATGTCGGAATCGGCCTTGAGGAAAAGGATGGCGTGAAAGCCAGAGTCTCTGTGCGGGGAGATATAGAAGTTGTGGATTGGGAGAGTTGCCTTGAAGTGGTTGAGCACTCGCTGCCGGACGTCGTCGAGACCGCGTAGCCTCTCCCGCATAAGTTGCGAGGCTCGTGCAAACTCCTCGTCCGTCGGAATTGAAGGTTTGTTCGTCCGTGACACGCGGAGCCGTTCGCTGAGCTTGGGGTCGTTAGGCGACGTTGGTTGGCGCTTCACGTAGTTAATGAGTAACAGCGCGAAAGATAGCAGAGGCCACTGCCGCTCCTCCAACCGTCATTGCGATGCGAACCAAGTTCCGGGTGGATAAGGTCTCTCTCGTCACGGAAGCAAAATCTGCACGGAGCAAATCGTCGCTAATCGTGTCAAATCGTGCGTCAGGAGAGAACGTTCGGATGTGCTGCATGATGCAAGCTACGCCACTCTTGCTAAAAGGCTTGATGATGAATATAAGCGGCCTTTGGCTGCTGGAGTTGGCAGTGTAAAGTTCCAGTGTCGGCGCCGGTCGAGCCGTGACCGTGGCGCGAGCAACCGTCGAGAGGTTAATGCTGTGCCGAGTGAACAGTGCTCGATATGTCAGTGCCTCGTGATTGAGGACGACGGTTGGCGAGCAAATCCAGTAAATGGCTATCGGGTAGAGGGCGCACAAAAATAAGCCAGTGAGTCGCTGGTCTGCGGACTTGAATAGCGTAACGACACCGGCAAATAGAAATGGCAGAAAAAGAATGGAGAAAATCACGGCTGTAGCTGGAGCCACGCGGATGGTTTTCTGTTCAGACGGATTCATGGAGTGAGATGTGGCAAGCCGCCTAATTAGTTAATCACTTACATGGCGCAGGGTGCCTATGACGCCAGTAGCGGACAAAATCAACCATACTCTTCCCCGTCACCCGCTGGTGAGCGCACACCGATGGGCGGGGAGGGGGCGGCCATCATGGCGGCTTAACCGGGGATGATGGCTCTTAGCACATCGCTCAGGGGGCCGGTCTCGCCTTTCGTGTTCTCCCAGAGGCCGATGAAATAGACGCTTTTCCCGGCGTCGGCAGCGTCGAAAATGGCGGTGTAGGGCGTCTTCGTGCCCGTGGCGAGGTGGTCATGCCGGTGGTGTCCAGAGGAGGAGTCCCGCCTACGATCCGGGCTTGTTGATCTGGCGAGCTTACGGAATGGAAGACCTCTGCGTCGTAGGCGGGACGCCAACTCCAGCACGCGGGACGCGTGCGCTCCCCAGCAGAAGCGGCCCAAAGCCTGCCCCAAGGAGTAGATTCAAGCGCCCTCGACCGCGAATCGTTCAACCACCGTTATCATCGCGGCTTCGCGCCATGATAACCCTGTTCGTTGGCGACGGGGAGTGGAGGTGGAACGCTGCCAGACACAATCGGTGGGCGCAACCAGCGCCAGAACAAAATCGAGACTGGCCACCAAGCAAAAAGAACAAAGATAACGGCAACAAAGCTAGACTTGCCTCGACGACTGGCGTCGCGTGCGGCCCACACGGCGGAAACGACCACCATAATGAGACAGAAGAGGATGAAAGCTGGTGGACCTTTGAGAGGCATGGTCGGCATCCCGAGCGATGCTTCCGAAGTGAAGAACCAGATGAGGAATGTTTTCATGGGGAAGCGCGTAGTTGCCGAACTAGTTAATCACTAACATGGCGCAGGTTGCCTATGACGCCAATCTGCTCCCAGAGCTGGCAGCCGCGCACGCTGGTGGGTTTGGCCTTGGAGGTGGCTCCAGCGTCCACGAAGTCAATCGTGATCTGGAGGCGCTGGGAGGTGTCGGCACTCAGAACAGGTCGCGTGCTGGGCACGGGGGTGGCGGTGCGGCTGCCGCTGGGAATGGTGATACCGAGCGTCGCGCGGAGGTCATCCGTGACGGCGGGATTCTGCTGCCATTGGGCTCCAAGGTGGCAGCTACTCACTCCAAGGCGGCGAGGTCTGGCTCCAAGGAAGGAACGGTTGGCTCCAGGGTGGCAGCTCCTCACTCCCAGGCCAGACAGGCTCCCGCCATCCTGCTCTTCAGGGGCGCTGCGCGGAGGCTGATCTGCGGGGGGGAGGCTGGACATGACGGAGGACAGTTTTGCGCAACGGCTTACGATCCGTCAAGCTCCAGTTCCTGTTTTTTGCAACAGTCCTGATCACTTGCCCGCTGGGTGATAAGCCTCCGTCATGAGCTTCTCCAGTTCCGCAACAACAGCCGCGTTTTCTACGGCGATGTTCTTCTCCTCAGCGGGATCTTGATCGAGGTTGTAGAGCTGGATGAGGAGGGGCTTGGGCGGAACGGCGCGGCCCTTCTTTTTCTGAGGCGCGCTTTCCGTGTTCACATGAATGAGCTTCCAGGGCCACTTCAGCACGGCGCGCTTCCCGCCTTGTTCATCGAAACTCCAGAAGAGATACGGGTGCTCCCGCTGCGTGCCTTGGCCCAGCAGGGTGGGAAGGAGGGAGATGCCGTCGTTTTCTCCGCCTGCTTTCATGTGCGCCAGCTCACTCACGGTGGGCATGAGGTCCTGAAAGCCGCTGACGTGATCGCTCACGCTGCCGGCCTTGATTTTGCTGGGCCAGCGGGCGATGAAGGGGATGCGGATGCCGCCGTCCGTGAGTTCTCGTTTGATGCCTTTCAGATCGCCATTAGAATTGAAAAAGTTCGCGTCGTGTAAACCTTCCGCGTGGGGGCCGTTGTCACTGGCGAAGAAGATGAGGGTGTCTTCTTCAAGGCCGAGCGCTTTCACTTTAGCGACCACGGCTCCGACTTGATCATCCACGAATCGCATCACACTGGCGAAGCCCTTTTCCACATTGGGCCAGTCTTTGCCCGCGAATTCGCCGTAGCTGGGAGTTTCCAAACCGTGACCGAGGGGTGATTTGGGGCCGCCTGCTTCATTGTTCGCATGGGGGAGATTGAGCGCGTAGTAGAGGAAGAACGGCTGCGGTGACTTCGCGTGGTCATCGAGGTATTTCTGCACGTCATCGGCGAGCAACTGAGGCGCGAAGTCCACGCGTCCCTGGGCTTCCGCAACGCCGATGCCTTTCGCCACGAGGTCATCGTTTCCATAGATTAAGGTGTTCCGCAGCGGCACGCGTTCTCCATTGCGCGTAAGGAAGGTGGTGTAGCAATTATGCGCGTGCCGGGTGTCCACGTAGCCGTAGAAATAGTCGAAGCCTTTCTTCGCTGGATCATCTGCTGGCAGGGGGAGACCGAGGCCGTATTTACCGATGCACGCGGTGGTATAGCCTGCGTCTTTGAGCAGCTTGGGCACGGTCAAATCGGTGTCGGGAATGATGCCGGGGCCATTGCCGCGAACTCGACTGTGCCCGGTGTGCAGTCCGGTCATCAACACGCAACGGGAAGGCGCGCAGACGGTGCAGCCCGCATAGTGGCGCGTGAACCTCATGCCTTCTGCGGCAAGGCGGTCGATGTTCGGCGTGGTCAGCATCTTCTGGCCGTAGCAGCCTGCATCGCCATAGCCCATGTCATCCACGAGGATGAAGATGATGTTCGGCTGGTCTGCGGCGTTCCCCTTGAGTGCGAAGCTGAGAACCAGACTGATCCAGTAGAGTGATTTCATGGCCGATGCGAACGTGTGCGCTTGGCCTCTTGTTTCAGAAACAACGGTTCCAAGTGCTCACGAATCCATGCGAAGGCTGCTTCCAATCCCTGCGCCTGATAGATGACGCCGATGCCCGCTTCGACTTTGGTCGGTGCGCCGATGGCATTGAGGAATTGATTGCTGGTGAAGCGGCTCTTCATCTCTGAGTCCAGCGCACCGTGCTCCCGCAAGACCCATGAGCGGGCATAAAGCTCCAGAACCGCATCACCGATCCAGGCGTCAGATTGCAGTTGGGATGGGTCGGGTTTGGATGAGGAAGCAGCGGGCATGGGCGGAACCTAGCGTGCCGTATTGGATTGCAAGCGCTGCTCCAAAACCTTTCTATCTTTTTGCAATGATCATGATAGAAATGACAAAGCACGCTGTTCTCAGGGCAGCTATCAACACCGTTAAACACCTATGAAAATATCATCTATCCTCCTGACCCTTCTCATGCTGGGTTCCGTCGTCACCGCTGAAGCCAAAGGCGCCAAGGCTGCCGCCAAGAAACTGACGCCTGAAGAGATCTTCAAAAAGAAAGACTCGAATAAAGACGGGAAGCTGACCCATGCTGAGTTCATGGTCGGGGAAAAGGATATGGCCAAAGCCAAAGCGGAATTCACCGCTAAGGATAAGAATGGCGACGGCTTCCTAAGCTTCAGTGAATTCGTAGGTGCGAAGACCGAGGCTCCGAAGAAGAAAAAGAAGTAAGGCAGTGCTTCTCTAGCCCATTCTATCAGGGCGGAGCCTGTTGAGAATCTTTCAGGGTTGGCATCTAGCCTGCTCAATGTTCAGCGTAAAATGCAGGTGTCCTCCCAGACCTGTGATCTCTCACTGAGCACACAAGCAACCCCCACGAAAGGAACACCATGACCCGCCACGTTATCTCCCACGCCATCATTGCCTGCCAACGCCGCGCTTCAGGTCTGTCATCGAAGCTGGATGTGACGGAGATTGATCTTTGGGCTGGCCTTGTCGTGGCCGTGGCTTCGTTGATTTTCTGCCTGTTGATGTA
>JANYJH010000210.1 GCA_025361865.1 Phragmitibacter sp. | reverse complement strand
CACGTTTTCTGGCGCGAGCTTCTCGGCTGGCAGGTAATACTTCAGCGCTTCGGCGGGCTTGGTCTGCCCGTCATAGACATCGCCTTGAGCCATGAGATCGCTCACGCTTTCGGCCTGAACTGTGGCGATGAAGTTCAGCAGAATGAGGGTAAGAACAATCCAGCGTTTCATCAGCAGGAAGCGTCAGGGTTTAGTGAAGCGATAATGCGAGACGATCCATTCCTCCCCGCCGTCATAGCCCCAAAGCTCCGCGCAGGCGAGATAGAACAAGCGCCAGTAAACCCACCATTTGGTGGCCTGATGCGCGCCGTAAGCCTTCGTGATGATAGGCATGATCTCCGCTTTGTTCGCGTCCATGTTGGCCAGCCAGGCATTGGAAGTCTTCTCATAATGCGCACCGCTGACGTGCCAGTGATCCTCAATGGTCAGCTCGTCTTGGAAGTAAAGCAGGGTATCATCTGAAGGCATCTGGCCACCGGTGAAAAAGTAGCGGCTCATCCAGTCATTCTCGTCCTTCACTTCATAGTGATAGGCGATGTCCTTGTGCGTGAAGATGTGGACGAGGAGCTTACCGCCGGGCTTGAGCCATGAGGCCACTCGCTTCAGCAGGAGCTGATAGTTCTTCATGTGCTCGAACATCTCCACGGAGACCACGCGATCAAATACACCTTCACCCTCGCCTTCATAGCGGATCATATTTGCCGTGCGGATCGTGAGGTTCTTCAGGCCGCGCTTGTTGGCTTCGCCATCAATGTATTCCTTCTGCGTGCGGGAGTTGGAGACGCTGGTGACTTGCGCATTTGGGTAGTGCTCAGCCATCCAGAGCGAGAGCGATCCCCAACCGCAGCCGAGTTCGAGAATGCGCTGCCCATCCTTCAGTTCAGCGCGTTCACAGGTCTTCTTCAGCATGATGGCTTCAGATTCGTCAATGGAGGTGCAGCCCTCCGGCCAGTAGCCGCTGGAGTATTTGAGATGCTTGCCGAGGCAGAGCTGGAAGAACCGGGTGGGCACCTCGTAATGCTGCTCATTGGCCGCGTCGGTTTCAATGGCGATGGGGCTTTGCTTGAGGCCGTTGATGTGTTCCATCAAGGCGGCCTGACGGGCTTCGCAAGTGCTGGGTCGCTTGTCACGAAGGGTGTTGGCGAGGCGTTGACGGATGCCGAACCGGATCAGAACATCCGGCAGCAGATCGCGTTCGAGGAGGGTATTGATGAGGCTCATAATAGGGAAGCGCGGACTCCAGTCCGCATCAGTTAGACTTCTTCGGAAACCAAGGAACGAAGGCGCTGGTGGTGCGTTGATACTCGCGATAGGCGTCGCCTTTGCTCTCGATGGAGCATTTCTCCGTGAGCGGAATGCCCGTCACCCGCAATAGAAAATAGAGGATCATCACCGGCGCATAAACCGTGATCCAACCCCAAGGCGAGCCGCACGCGAAGAGCCAGAAGCCCCACCAGATCACGGATTCAAAGAAGTAGTTCGGATGTCGCGAGTAGTGCCAAAGGCCGATGTTGCACACCTTGCCCTTGCTGGAAGGATCGTGCTTGAAGCGTTGCATCTGAGAATCCGCCACGCCTTCACCGAGAATGCCAATCAACCACACTGCGGCACCGATGATCTCCCAGATAGAGAGGCGCGGCGCTGGGTTTAAGAAGGCCAGCAAGACCGGAATGGAGAGCAGCACGATGAGCAGCGCTTGAGCTTGGAAGAATGCAAAGAAGCGTGTCCCCAGATGTCCCTCCCACTTCTCCCGCAAGACCTGATAACGCACGTCTTCATGTGGATGATGCCTGGCGATACGAAGCAGCAGATAGGTGCCGAGCCGCAGGCTCCACGCACAGGCCATGACCAAGGCAATGATGCGACGTGGCTCATAGCCCATGGTCCAAAGCGCATATACAGGGGCAATCACGGCCAAGGAATAGGACCAAGTGATGTCCACAAAGGAGTAGTTATCCAAGCGACGGCTGAGGAGCCAAGTCAACGTGAAGAGCAGAAAAGCCGTGCCAGCACCGAGGGCGAGTAGTTGTGGGAAGGCATTCATGAAATGATTTTTAAACCGCTAATGGGCGCTTATTGACGCTAATCTTTGCTTCTGTATAGCTGCTTCATTATTAGCGAAAATGAGCGAATATTAGCGGTTTAAGAATTCCTCCATCTTCGCTCCTGCTGGCAGTCGGAACAGCTTGTTCAAGACGTAGCTGGCCATCGCGATGTTCCCCAGTAGCAGAATGGCGACGAGCCAGAGAAGGCGTTTCACCCAAGAGGTTTCTTTGTAGAAGACCCAGCAGTAAAAGGTGAGGAAGCCCCAGTAGGTATCAAACAACGTGGCGATAAACCACGGGTGCGTGACCACCGCATTGGGTGTCTTCCAGAGTGGGCATTGCAGGCTCGCCCAACTCGTGACCCACAGCATGGAGCCGAGCACCATGAGGAAGAAGATTTTGAGGAAGTTAATCATAACGTAGCCTGACTTTCCCTTTGGGACTGCGTAGCCCGAGTCGGAGGCATTGAAATTTCATAAGCTCCCGACTCGGGCTACGCAGTCCCAAAGGGAAAGTCAGGCTACGATGGATCAGAAACTCACATGCAGCGCCGTGTTGTTCGGCCTCGTGTAGCAGGCTTGAACAACGCTGATGTTCCGCGTGGCGAAGGCCGCTTCGCAGTATTGGAGGTAGTAGTTCCACTTGCGGATGAAGCGGTCATCAAAGCCGAGCGCTTTCACATCCGTGACCTTTTCATTGAAGGCTTCAAACCACAGACGCAGCGTCTTCGCGTAGCCTGCGCCGAGGTCTTCGAGCTCGTGCATGAACATGTCACTCGTCTTGTTGATCGCCTTGTTCACACGGCCAACACTGAGGAGCAGGGAGCCGGGGAAGATGTGCTTTTGAATCCAGTCCACTCCGTCGCGCAACGAGTTATGACGGCTGTCCGGCGTGGTGATCATCTGGAAGGCGAGGATGCCATTGGGCTTCAAAACTTCTGCGCATTTCGCGAAGTAGGTCTCCAGATATTTATCACCCACGGCTTCCAACATCTCAATGGACGCGATCTTGTCGAACGTGCCTGTCACATGCCGATAGTCCTGCAAACGGATCTCCACCTTGTCTGACAGCCCCTCACGAGCCATGCGTTCGGTCGCGTATTTATGCTGCTCTTCAGAGATCGTTACAGCAGTAATCTTGCAACCATAAGTGCGCGCCGCATAGCTGCTGAAGCCGCCCCAACCACAGCCGATCTCCAGCACCTGATCCGTCGGCTTGAGCTTCAGTTTCTGGCAGAGCGCTTCATACTTGGCATCCTGCGCTTCTTCCAACGGCTGGCCTTCATGCGTGAAGCGGGCCGCAGAGTAAGTCATCGTCTTGTCGAGCCAGAGGGAGTAGAAATCGTTTCCCAGATCATAGTGCTCCGCGATGTTGCGGCGGCTGATTTTCACGCTATTCGGGCGCAGCCAATGCTGGAGTTTATTGACCACGTTCATCACATTCACGAACGCGATGCGGGTGGAAGAACCTTTGGTCATCGGGGAGCGATGCACGTTCTCGATGAACCATGAGACCACTGCGGTGAGGTCATCCGTTTCCCAATCGCCTTCGACGTAAGCCTCACCAAAGCCGATGTTTCCATACAAGGCGCAGCGTTGAAAGAACTCCTCACGACGCACAATGCGGACCTCTGCCGTGACGGGCGCGCCCGGTGCTCCGAGGTGGTGCGTGCTGCCATCCGGGAAGGACATGCGCAGGCCGCCGTAATCGAAGCGACCAAGTCCTTTCAGCACGAGCTTCTCATAGAAGCTTCGTTTGGTCACGAGGCTGGGAGCTGCTTCTGGCGTGACGCCTGAACGATGCACAGGCTGGAAGCCTACGTTACTGGGAAGGGTGGAGTTCATGGTTTGGTGGCGATGGAGGGATGGGGACGATAAACGCCGCGCTGTTGATCTGGCTTGGCGGCTTTGGCCCGGACCTGAAGACCTTTCATCCAGAGGCGCAAGGCGTGCCAATGAATCAGAAAAATCACGCGTAGGGTGAGCAGAGGATACTTCAGAGCGAACCACAGCAATTGTGCGTCTGTGAGCGGCACTCGGATTCCACTTAATTTGCTGAGAAGCACGGGCTTGTCGTTTTCACGATCATCAATGTGGATGTCAAAACGGTCAGCGGGCACGGGCAATTTAAAGTCAAAGAACAACTCCAAATCGGAGAATGGAGAAACGTAAAAATGCTTCGGCGTGAGGAGACGGAAGCGGCCTTTTTCATCGCGATCACGCAGCAGATAAGGCTTCATCTCGTGATACGTATTGGTCACTTGCGCGACCACGCAAAGCGGCTCGCCTTGAGCATCGAAGCAATAGAAGAAGCAGACGGGATTGAAGATATAGCCTGCGATGCGGCACAGTGTGAGCAGCTTGATGGAGCCGCCTTCAGGGAAGACAAGATCGTTCTCTGCAAGGTAACGAATGATGTTCTCCTTCGTGCCTGATGCGCCTTTGTCGAGGTGGTCGGAGTCGTTGAAGGAATAGAGATTGAAGCGATTCCGACTGAAGAGCCAGAGCTTCTTTGCGGTCGCATCGAGGGTGTCCAGATCAAGCCAGAAATAGAAGAGGCGATAGCTGAAACGATGCTCTTTCGGCGTGAGTCGGTGGTGCATCACGTCGCATTCATAGAGCCCATTTTCAGCCGCGTTCACCACGGGTCTCCTCCCAGAATTTCGGTGCAAAGATTCACGGCGGAGCCGAATGCATCCTCATGGAAGCCGTAGCGGAAATAGCTGCCGCAGAAGTAAGTGGTCTGGTCAGCACTGATGCTGTTCAGCTCTGGCAGGCGCTGCTGCGCTGCGATGGCTTTGAGGTCAAAGAGCGGATGATGGTAGTTGATGCGCTTGATGACTTTATCTGGTGCGATGTCGTCCTCGCCATTGATGCTCACGAAGTAGTTTACCTTATCGGAGATGCCTTGGAGCTTGTTCATCCAATACACCGTGCTCGGCTGGATGCTGCCGTCAGGGCCTTGTTTGATGAAGTAATTCCACGAGGCCCAGCAGCGCCGCGTCGTCGGCATGAAGCTTTCATCCGTGTGGAGCGTGGCGATGTTCGCCTGATATTTGAAGGGCGTAAGCAGCTCGGTTTCCATCGCGGTCGGATCGGTGATCATGCCGATGGATTGATCCGCATGACTGGCGAAGATCACTTTATCAAACATCTCCGCCGCTCCGTCGCGAGGCTGGATGCGAACGCCGTTCGCGGTGCGCTCAACGCTCACGATGGGTGAGTTCAGACGGATGCGGTCTTTGAACGGTGGAATGAGCTTTTGCACGTAGGACTTCGCGCCATTCGTGACCGTCCACCAGGGATGCCGCGTCTTCATGCCGAGGAAGCCGTGGTTGTGCCAGAAGCGCATGAGGGTGATGGCTGGGAACTCCAGCATCAGCTCCGGTGGCGTGCTCCAGACGGCGCTGCCCATCGGGATGATGTAGAGGTTGAGAAAGTCTTCGCCGTAGCCGCGAAACTGGGCGTATTCGCGGAGGGTCATCTTCGCAAACTGCGGGTCTTCCAAGGCTTCGATGGTCTCCTGATTGAAGCGATTGATCTTCAGGATGAAGCTCCAGAAGCGCGGGCTGATCAAGTTGCTGCGCTGGCCGAAGATGAGATTCAGGCTCTGGCCATTGTATTCGTAGCCCGTGGGTTCATGCCGCACGGCGAAGGACATGTCTGTCCGCTTGGTCTCGACGTTCAACTCACGAAACAGCCGCGTGAGGTGCGGGTAGGTCTGGTGATTGAACACCATGAAGCCTGTATCCACGGGCAGAGCGCGACCATCTTCGCGAACATCGACGGTATTCGTATGGCCGCCAGCATAGTCGTTTTGCTCAAAGAGCGTGAGGTCAAAACGACGTTGTAAAAAATGAGCGCAGCCTAATCCGGCGATTCCGGTTCCGATGATGGCGAGGCGCGGCTGGGTCATGGCGGTGTCGAGGTTTTGCAACTAACGACATACCGCCCATCAGTGAAGCGACATGTCAGTCCGTTGATGCGAGTGCCTGCTGCTTTTGGATGCGTGCTTCTTCATAAATTTGCTCTGGCACGCGCTTCAGATCCCACACGATGCCCAGCCAAGACATGACTTTGAGCGTGTAGTAGCTGATGTCCAGTTCCCACCAATAGAAGCCCTGCCGTGCAGAGTGCATGTAGCGGTGGTGGTTGTTATGCCAGCCTTCGCCAAGCGTGATGATCGCGAGGATAAAGCTGTTCCGGCTGGTATCGGTCGTCTCGAAACGCTTTTTGCCAAAGACGTGAGCAAGTGAGTTAATAAACAACGTGCCGTGCAGAAGAAACACGGTGCTGATGAAGAACGACCAGATGAAGAACTGCCACATGGTGACGCCGAGGCTCGGTGCGAAGCGTTCCAGCAACCAGCCTATCAAGAACATGAACGCCCCGTAAATATAGGGAATCAGTTGATCGTGACGATTCAAGTAAACGAGTTCAGGGCATTTGGCCAAATCCTTCACGCGACTGTAATCCGTGGGGAAGTTAGGAGGGCTGGTGATCCAACCGATGTGCGCCCAGACGAAGCCATCATGTGTGGGTGAATGTATGTCTTCAGGCTGATCGGAATGCTGGTGGTGATGGCGATGATTGGAGGCCCACCAGAGCGCGCCGCGTTGCATGGCGGTATTTCCCCAAACGGCAAAGATGAACTGCCAAAACCGCGTGGTTCGGAAGGAGCGGTGGGAGAAGTAACGATGATAAAAGGCTGTAATAGCGAACATGCGGATCGCATACAGGAAGACAGCGACACCGACGACGAACCAATTCCAACCCACCCAGAACACGGCGAGGCAGCCTGCGTGCAGGAAGACGAACGGCAGGGTGCGGGCCCAGTCCACATGCTGTTTCTGCCTCAGCAGAGCCTCAGGCCCATCGGGGTAGTAATCGTTATCCCACCATTGGCGGATGTAGAGTCGTAGTTTTTTAAGGAAGCTTTGCATGAATGGAATGGGTGTCTGCTAATCAACTTACGTTTGGAGTGCGTTCACGGAGCCATTTGTGATTTATGATGCGCAAATTGCGAGATGCGATATTTCAACGAATTCGGGGCCTATGGCAAGTATGAAGTCAATATCGTCACGGGACATTTACAACGGGCGCCCTTGGGCTAGCGACGCGTAACGCTTAGCGCTGCGGTTTCAAGGCGCGTTTGTAGTTGGAAATGGCATCACCAATGGTGTGCGCAAGTTCCACCCGGAAGTTGTCTGCCGCGATGAGGCGGCAATCCGTGGGGCTCGTGACGAAACCGCCTTCAAACAGGATGCCAGGGCGCTGCAACCCTTTTAGCACATACCACCGGGCGCGCTTCACTCCACGGTCCACCAGCTTGAAATGAGAAATGACGGAGGCATGAATAGCGGTCGCCAAAGCGATGTTTTCGGAGTCGCGATGATTGCCCTGGAAAGACACTGAATCCACCGAACTGGCTCCGTATTCTGAGGAAGCTCCTTGGGGTGAAAAAGCATAGGTTTCGATGCCCGTCGCGCTGCTGCCAGCGGAGTTGAAATGCAGGCTCACATAAATGCTGTGCGGCACTTTGTTCGCGATCTCCACCCGTCCGCCGAGGGTGATGAATTCATCCGTGCTGCGGGTCATGACGACTTTAAGGCCCCGCTTTTCAAGATCGGCTTTGAGTTGGAACGCCAGCTTCAGGGTGAAGTCCTTTTCGTAACCGTAAACCCCTTTCGCGCCGGAGTCGTGACCACCGTGGCCGGGGTCGATGATGACGGTGGAGAAGTCCTCAGCAGTGCCGATGTAGCTGGGGCGTAGAACGGGGTCAATGAGCTTGCAGAGATCGAGCCGCGAGAAGAGCACCTTTCCATCCATTTCCAGCACGGGGTAACTGAGGACGAATTTGATATTGTTGATCAGCAAATCCTGACTGCCTATGTTGGCTTTCATGATCAAAACAGACGAGCGAAACCAAGCGCTGCTGCCGTCCACCGTGTGCGTCTCAAAGCGGTAGAAGCGCTGCAAACTGCCGCCAGTGACGTAATCACGCCCGTCATAATGCACCAGCTCCCAGCCAGCCATGTCCTTGGAGCTGGTGCCGCCGGTGACCTTGCCGTTGTCCTTGCGTTTTACCTCGGCGCCTGTTTCCTCGAACTCGCTGGAGGGCTCCATTTTGCCATTAGCCTTGGCGGAACCGCTGACATCTTTCGGAGCTTCGTCCAGCTTCTTTTCAGGCGCTGGATCAGCTTTGGGTTTGGGCTTCTCCGGCGTGGGTTCGGCCTTCGGCTTTTCCTTCGCTGGCTCTGTGGCAGCAGGCTTTTTTTTGGCGGGCTCTTCTTCGGCGACCTTTTTCTTTTTCTTCGGTGCAGGTTTGTCCTCGGTCTTCTTGGCTTCTTCTTCCTTCGTGTCCTCCTTGGCAAAAGCATGGGGTATGACGAGCGAAGCCCCTGCCAACCACGCCAAAGCCAGCCCTAAAGCGGGCAGACGGGACAGAAGCAATCGGCGGTTTTTCATAACGGGGATGGCATCATACTCATCACGGTGGTGATTGCAAACCAGCGGCCCTTTTGAGACTCATTTAGAGATTTTCTGTTCACAGTCCGGTCGGGTGATCTATGAACTCCCACGGCAAGTCAAACTGCTCGCTGAGATGAGCGGCGAGCGCCTTCACTCCGAAGGTTTCAGTCGCGTAATGACCGCCGTAGAAGAGGTTTACCCCAAGTTCCTCCGCCAGCGTGTAGCTCCAATGAGGGCCTTCGCCCGTGATGAAAGTGTCAATCCCGGCTGCCTTCATCACCGCGACCTCTGACCCCGCTCCGCCTGTGACAATGCCGATGTTCCGCACGGTTTGCGGTCCGGCAGCACAAAGATGCGCCTTCATGCCGAGGGCCTTCTCTAGCCGTGACGATAGCTCATCACGATCCAGCTCCACCGTGGCCCGCACGCCGATGTTGTAGCCTTTGTAGGGAAAGAACGGCTGCCATCCCCCAATACCTAGCGCCTGGCCCAGCAGCACAGAATTGCCCAGTTCTAAATGCCCATCCAAGGGCAGATGCGCGCTGTAGATGGCCAGATTGTTTTCTAGGCAAAGGCGCATCTTGGCAAAGACGCTGCCCGTGATGGGTTGCAGGCCGCTCCAGAACAAGCCGTGATGCACCAGTAGGAGGTCGCAACCACGCTCGATGGCCTGTTTCACGACTGGCAGGTGCGCGTCCACCGCTGCGGCGATCTTGGTCACTTCTCCCTTCGCATTTTCTAGCTGGAGGCCGTTGATGGCGTTCGCATAATCCGGCACTTCGGCGATGCGCAGGAGTTCGTTTGTGGAGGATACCAAGTCTTCGAGCTTCA
>JANYJH010000207.1 GCA_025361865.1 Phragmitibacter sp. | reverse complement strand
GATTGGTTCAAGAAGCAAACGATCAAGCAGCTCACTGATAAGCCCAATGAGCAGGGCCAAGAGATCATCCGCACGGCTTGGCAGATCATGATCGGAGGCAAGCTCCCCAATAAAGGCGAGAGCACCTACACGCTCGGCACCAAGGACGATCACGGCGATCACTTCATCCTGCATGGCGTGACCCATTGTGGTCACAATGATGTGAACGGCGCGTTTATCTATCCGAAGACTTGGAACCATTCAGTCGTGCTCTGGCTCTCACTCAAAGGCGAGGAAAGCCTCATCAGCAAAGGTGGCGATCTCACCGCGCCTGCCCGCAAGCTGCTGAGTGAAGGCTACGCCATTGCCTGTCCTGAGCTGTATCTTCAAGGCGCAACGAAGAACCCCAATGTCTATGCAGGTCGGAAGCAGTCCTACGAGGGCTTTGCTGGTTATCACTACGGCTACAATCCAAGCCTCTTCGCCGAGCGTGTGCGGGATGCCTTGAGCTTTATCGCGATGATCCGTGACAACGAGCATCACGAGACAAAGCATCTCCTCATCGCCGGAGTGGAAGGCGCAGGCATCATTGCCGCAGCCACCACCGCGCTGGCAGGAACGAGCGTAGATAGACTAGCGCTCGATACCGAAGGCTTCCGCTTTGCGAAGCTCAACGATGTATGGGACGTGAACTTCGTGCCCGGTGCCGTGAAGTATGGAGACGTGCCTTGGCTGCTTCAGCTCTGTGAAAGCGCCAAGCCGTCAGTGCTGGAAGTGGGCGGCGCTGAGGCTGTGGTCTCTGCATTGATCAAGCCCTAGCGGAACGTGATACAGGGTTCAGTCCAGAACAACAGGCAGGATGCCTGTATCACGTTCTGTCAGACGACCAAGATCCGCAGGCTCGATTCTGCAAAGACTGCGCGGAGTTCTTTGATCTGCGCAGCCGTCAGCGCCTTTAATGAAGACGGCGCTTTCTTCCCGCCTTCCATGAAGTGGCGCAGTGCTCCGATGAAGAGTTGCGGCTGATCTTCACCCGCGATCGCAAACGTCTCGGGGAACAAGGCATCGAGGATCGCGATGCCGTCCTCGGTTTCCTCGCCAAGCTCATGCGCCCAGCGCAGGACGGTATCCGCAGGCGGTTCATCGGGGAATCGTTCTGCCACTAAGGCGAACAGATCGGCACGAGTCGGTGCATTCATGAGCAGCGCGAGGAAGAACCGATGCTCAGGCTCGGAAATGGAGCTGCGCATCCCTTTGATGACATCCCGACGGACACACTCCTCCAGCGTCGCGGGCACGCCTTTGGCCAGCGCGCCGTGCTTGCTCTGAAAGGCTCCCAGCGTGGATTCCCACTCACCTATATCCCGCAGATGACCCATGCAGTTTTGCAGGATGAAGAAGCCGCGCTCGAAGTCCAACTCCGCGATCATCTCCTGCACCAGTTCGGGATAAGTCGGGTCTTCGATCTGCTCCAGCACGTCGAGCAGTTGCTTGCGGCGCATCGTCAGCGCATCATCCAAGACGGGGTCCATCGCGATGTGGGGCGGGAGGTAGTTAAACTGCGGCCCCGTGCCCGGATCATTCTGCGTGCGCACCACGACCGTGACGGATGGCGTATCCAGATGGAAGAGCGAATGGATGCAGCGTTGGCCAGAGATGATCGGCACGGTGCGTCCCGTCTCCAGCAGCTCGATGTTCTTCATCTTCACCTCACCCACCCGGAAATGCGGAGTGATGGATTGCCCATTCTCGAACTCATAATGGGCGTGAATGCTCGAACCGTGCATCACATGAAAGGCACCGGAGAACTCGTGCTGATGGATGTCCGTCGTCCCATCCATCCAGAAGAGAAGTTGGATGTAGAAGCGCGGATGATCATAGGCCACCAGCTCCGGCTGACCAAAGCCTGACTGAGTTTGGAAAGGCTGTTCATCGTTCAGCAGGAACTCACGCATGAATTCCGCCAGGTCCACATGCTCCGCTGGAGGCTGCTCATCCAGAGCCGCCCGAGCGATTTCTGGGAACTTCTCCAATGAGAAATTAGCCTTCTTCCAGCGCTGCAAAACCGTGCGACCAAGTTCCTTAAAAAATGAATCCATCGCTACTCTTCAGCCAAGTCTGAGTCAGTCTCAAGAAGCATTCGTCCGCCGCTTGCGCCTCAAAAGAGATTGCCCTTCCCTCAATCCGGCCCTATGCCATTCCTCATGCCGACATCTGTCAGCACCAACCGCGCACCCACCCAAAACGATGAAATCCAACGACGCAAAAAAAGAGAAGAAGAAGTCGCCTACGAAGACCCTCAAGGAAAAGAAACTCGCCAAGGCTGAGAAGAAGAAAAATAAATAAGACGGCCATCGGTGGCAAGGGCATCCCGCCCTTGCTACGTCATTTAGTGGTTTGCAAACCGCGTTTCCGGCCTAGGCTCCGCGCCCCATGTCCGTAAAAGTCCGTTTCAACTCCGCATTCACCACCGGCATCGTTCTTGCCAAAGTCGGCAATCCTCAGCGCGAGGAGCCACTGCAAACCTCGAAGGAAGTTTTCAAGATCGGAGATGAAGACCGGGCCACGCTGACAGCGCTCTTTCTGAAGCCGTTCAAGAACCTCATCGCCCACCGCTTCCAGCATCATTCATCGCTGGACAAGCATGAGATGAACGCGCTGGCGGGCACCATCTTCGGCTCCGCAGACAGCCTGCTTGAGCAGGGATGCGCCATCGCCAAACGGCTTTATTCCAAATCCAATCACCCGAATATCAAGTCCGGCGATCTCTGCATCGCCATGATGGATGACATCGAGATTGATGGCGAGATGGTTCAAGGCATCTGCATCCTCAAGTCCGAGACCGTGGTGCCTTTCATCAGCATCTCCACGCGTAACGGGGATCTGCAACTCTCCACCGAGCAGGGCATCAACCCCGAGAAGATCGACAAGGGCTGCCTCATCCTCAATCACTTCGCGACCAAGGGCTACTACGTGCTCACCTTTGACCGCTCTGGAGTGGAGTCCCGCTTTTGGTTCCGTGACTTCCTCGGCGTTCGCGCCGTGACAGATGACGCTTTCCTCACGAACACCTATGCGAAGATGGCGGTGTCATTCTTGGAAGAGGAGAAGCCATCCGATGACACACCGCCGTGGGAGACCTGCACCGCCGCTCAGGACGCGCTCGGTTACTTCGAGCAGAAGGAGAAGTTCAACCTTCAGGAGTTTGAACAAGAAGTGCTGAAGACGCCCGATGCCGCAGCTCGGTTCGCCCAGCATCGTGCGAAGGTGGAGGAGGAACAAGGCCAGCCGCTGGAGGCTTCGTTTGCCATTTCCAAGAAAGATGTCACCAAGGCCAAGAAGAAGATCGGCGCGGTGATGAAGCTGGACACCGGCGTCGAAATTCATGTGAAGTCGAACTTCTCCGCCAAGCAAGAGCCGGTGCTGGAGCACGGCTTCGATGAAGAGCGCGGCATGAAGTTCATCAAGGTCTTCTTCAACAAAGACCTCGCTGCGGAGTGAGATAGCACTTCAAGAGCCTTCGCCTTGATTGATTTGGTTGCAGGAACGTGGAGACCGCGTTTGGTCGCTGCTAGACGGATTTGACTTCATCCTACACCTTCTCCCATGAGCAAAGCAGCCAAGAACTCCTCTATCACAGGTAAAGACGCCAAAGGCAAAGTCCACGCGCTCGTCGGCTATAAGGCGATGAGACCTGCTCCCGGCGCGGCTGTTTACCAGGCCTCCGCGCAGATCAAGGAAGCCACGTTGCCGAAGAAGGTGGACATGCGCCCCATGCTCACGCCGGTGGAGGATCAGGGCGACACCAGTAGTTGCGTGGCGAATGCCGTCGCGGGCGCTTACGAATACTGGATCAAGCGCCTGCACAAGAAGGACTTCGACATCAGCCGCCTCTATGTTTATTACAATGCCCGCTGGCGTGCTGGTGATCCAGATAAGGACGAAGGCAGCTACATCCAGCTCGCGATGGAAGGGCTGGGCGACTACGGCGCGTGCAGCGAGAAGACTTGGCCATTTCAAAAGAAGCTCTTGAAACAGAAGCCCAACCGCTCCGCTTACCAAGAGGGATCCAGCTTCAAGGTAAAGACCCGACAGCAAATTCCCGTGGATCTCATGGCCTGGAAGCATTGCCTGGCTGAGGGCAAACCGATTGTCTTCGGCTGCGTGTTGTTTGACTCGTTCGATGAATGCACGGAGCGCGGCGGTGTCGTGCCTATGCCTAGTCCGAAGGAAGTGCATCGCAAGACTCACGGTGGTCACTCCATGCTCTGCGTGGGCTACTCAGACGTGGATGAAGTCTTCATCGTGCGGAACTCGTGGGGCGAGGACTGGGGGGACAAAGGCTACTGCTACATGCCCTACAACTACCTCATGAATCCGAAGTTCAACGACGCGGATTGCTGGGCCTTCATTCCTGATGAGGAACTGCCCCTGATGGAAGACACTTGGAAGCACGATGACCAGCCCGTGGTCAACGATGGAAAGGGCGTGAACTTTGAGATCAATCCTTACACCATCGCGTCCTATTCCGTCGTCGCGCTTAGCTTCTTCGAGAAGGTCGTGCCCAAGGAATACACCGGCATCGTGCACGAGGCCTACACGTTCCTCAACGACCTCGTTCAAAATGGGAATTGGGATCAAGTCAAAGATTTCAACCACGAGGAAATAGCGAGCGAGCCTGAAGCCGAAGCGACGGATGACTCTGAGGGAGACGACGAATCCGAGGAGGGAGACGACGAATCCGAGGAGGGAGACGACGATTCCGAGGAGGGAGACGACGATTCCGAGGAGGGAGACGACGATTCCGAGGAGGGAGACGACGATTCCGAGGAGGGGGACGATGATTCCGAAGAGGGAGACGATGATTCCGAGGAGGGAGATGATGACTCCGAGGAGGGAGACGATGACTCCGAAGAGGGAGATGATGACTCCGAAGAGAAAGACGATGATTCCGAGGAGGGAGACGACGATTCCGAGGAGGAAGACGAGGACGCTCCTAAAAAGAAAAAGAAGCCCAAAAAGTAGCCGCTTGTCTGGACAAGAACTTGGCTGAGATACACTGCGTCTTGTCCCCCGCCTCATCAACTGACCCAGTTCCCTAAGAAGGATACTTCTCGAACTTCGGCAGCTCGGAATTCATCAGATCCCAAGGGGGCGCGTCCGAGGTCCAGACATCCGCTTGCGGGCTGAACCAGCTCAGATCATCCAAGCTCGCGGTTCGGATCGCGACAATGCCAGGGTTCATGATGAATCTGGCTGAGTCAGCACGGTTACCAGCTCCGCGTTTCTTCCAGTGATTCGCCTGTTTCCAATAGGCTCTTTAGGCTGGAGATGATGATCGGCCAGCCGTTGGAGACTTGCTTGATGAAGACGGATTCAGGGATGTCAATCTCGTGGAGCACCGTGAACTTCACTGTGTCCGCCTGCGGTTCCAGCGTGTAGGTCATGCGTGAGTAGCCTTCGGCCTTCGCTGCGGGCTTGTATTCATTTCTCCATTTCAGCACGAGCCGCTGCGGTGGGTCGATTTCCAAGACCTCGCCGCTGTCCACGAGCGTGCCATCCGGAGCGACGATCTTCCACGGTGAACCCACTTTCCATTCGGACTCCTGCGCGGCGGCGAAGAAGTATTGACGGATGAATTCCGGCTGGGTGAGCGCCTGCCAGAGTTTTTCCGGTGTGGTGCGGATGAAGGTGACGTAAACGAATGTGCTCTTTTCCATGATGTTTATTGGTTATCGGTTAGTTCGAGACCTTTTTTCAGATCGCTCAACGCCTGAAGGCGGTGGCGTTCGTATTTGGAAATCCAGCGCTCGTAGATCTCGTATAAGGGCACTGGATTGAGGAAATGCAGCTTCTCGCGACCGCGCCAGACGATGGCGACGAGATTGGCCTCTTCGAGAAGAACCAGATGCTTCGTCACCGCCTGCCGCGTCATGTCCAAATGACCGCACAACTCCGAGAGCGTCTGGCCGTTGCTCTTGCGCAACTCATCCAGCAACCTTCGGCGGCTTGTATCGGCCAATGCTTTGAACACTGCGTCCATCGGGCGGAGATAATGCAACCAAACAGTTGCATGTCAAATCTGGAAGCGACTTTTTTGTTAGGGCAGGGGAGCAGAACAAAACCCATAATAATTTAGACTGAATAAAGT
>JANYJH010000204.1 GCA_025361865.1 Phragmitibacter sp. | reverse complement strand
AAGCTCGGCGGACTACTTTCAAATGTATCCTTGACGCCAATGGTGCGCCCGTGCTGATGTGCGGCATGGAGCCGAGTTCACAGCCTAAGGAAGATGCCAAAGCAAGAAAGGCTGCGCTGTGGGATAATCTGATCAAATCCTTCCGGCTCGTCTTCAAGGCGCATCCGCCCGCGACCATCGGCATCGCCTTGGTGGCTTTGATCACCGCCTTTCTCCCTGTGGCGCAGGCCTGGGTGGGCAAGCTCATCGTGGATGGCGTCGTTGAAGCGATCAAGGCGCAGCCGAAGCTGACGGCGCTGGAAGGCTTCTATTCCGTGCTTCCTTGGCTGGCGATAGAACTCGGACTGTTCACGCTGAGCAGCATTCTCGGTCAGGTGCGCGCCTTGATCGAACGCATGTTGAGCGCCCGCATACGCCATGAAATTCAAACACGAATCATGCGCAAAGCCATGACGCTGGACCTCCAGTTCTTCGAGGACTCAGAGTTCTATGACATGCTGCAGAACGCCACCATTCAGGCTGACTGGCGGGCGTTGGACATCATGCGGACCGGCTTCGGCGTCGTTCAGGGAAGCATCACGCTGGCGTCGTTCGTGGTGATGCTTTTCGCCTTTAATCCGCTCATCACCATCATCCTCTTTGGTGCGGCCATTCCTGCCTTTCTGGCGCAGAAGAAGTTCAGCGAACTGGACTACAGTCTGCACACAGGTCGGGCCACGAAGCTCCGTCTCATGGGCTACTACGAGTCATTGCTCACTGGAAACTCCAGCGTGAAAGAGGTGAAATTGTTCGGGCTCGGCGAGCCCATTCTGAAGCGCTATTTAGACCTCTTCTGGCAGTTCTATCGTGAGGATACCGCGCTCAATAAACGTCGCAGCATTTACAGCCTGCTCTTCGGCCTGCTCGCCAGCGTGGCCTACTACGGCGCTTATGGCTGGATCGTTTTCTGTGCCATCGGAGGCGTGATCACGCTCGGAGGCATGACCTTGTATCTCTCCTTATTCACTCAAAGCCAAGGCGCCTTCGCAGGCCTGCTGAGCAGCTTCAACGAGCTTTACGAGAACACGCTCTTCATGAGCAATCTGTTCCGCTATCTCGATATCCAGCCGCGCGTGCCGCTCGCCATCGAGCCGAAGCCGATGCCCAAAGCCATCACGCAGGGCATCGAGTTTCGTAACGTGACTTTTCAATATCCTCAGCGCGATCAACCCGCGATCAAGAACGTCTCGCTCGTCATCCGTCCCGGTGAGAAGATCGCCTTGGTCGGCGCGAACGGTGCGGGCAAGACCACCTTCATCAAGCTTCTCACGCGGCTCTATGATCCCACAGAAGGTCAAATCCTGCTCGATGGCGTGGACTTGCGTGAGTTCGATTTCAATGAACTGCGCGAGAAGATCGGCGTCGTTTTGCAGGACTTCGTGGAATACAATGCCAGCGCGCGGGAGAACATTGGCTTTGGCAAAATCGAAGCGCTCGAAGATCAGGCGCGCATCGAACTCGCCGCGCAGAAAGGCGGTGCAGATGAAGTCGTGGCCGTGCTTCCTCACGGCTATGATACCATGCTCGGCTACATGGCGGATGAAGGCACGAACCTCAGCGGCGGTCAGTGGCAGAAGATCGCCTTGGCCCGCGCTTTCATGCGGGATGCAGACATTCTCGTGCTCGATGAACCGACCAGCGCGCTCGATGCCGAGCGTGAATACGAACTCTTCAAGCGTTTCCGTGAACTCACGGAAGGCCGCATTTCCCTGCTCATCAGCCACCGCTTCAGCACCGTGCGCATCGCAGATCGCATCGCAGTTCTCGGCAATGGTGAGTTGCTGGAGCTAGGCACCCATCAAGAACTGCTCGATGCCCAAGGCACCTACGCGCGCCTCTTCAACATGCAGGCCGAGGGCTATAGATAGGGCTTCACACGTTGAAGTGCTTCGCTGTTGAAATGTTGAAAATGAGTTTCCACCTCGTAGTGCCCTTCCTCACTTCCACGTTTTAACCAGTTGCAAAACTTCGCGTCTTCGCGTCTTCGCGGTATTGCCTTCCTCAATTCAACTCTTCAACTCTTCAACGTTTCAACCCCTACGCCATTTGCCCCCAGAATGTCTCATAGCACTGCACTGACACTTCACGCCCTCACTTATCGTCGAGGCGACCGCACGATCCTCAATGGCATCGACTGGCAGGTGAACGAAGGCGAGCATTGGGTCATTCTCGGCCCGAACGGTTGTGGCAAGACTTCCCTCATTAACTGCCTCACGGGTTATCAAATGGCCACGTCAGGAGAGATCACCGTGGATGGTTCCGAGTTTGGCCAAACGGACTGGCGGGAAGTGAGGAAGCGCGTCGGGCTCGTGACCAGCACGCTAACCTTCTACCTTGAGCCGCAGGAGCCCGTGTTGGATGCCGTGGTGAGTGGTCGCAATGCGATGCTGAATCTCGTTGGCGAAGTGGATGAGGCTTTGATCACGGAAGCGAAGGCACTGCTGGAACGCATCGGTTGTGGCTATCTCATGAACTCCCGATGGGGCGTGCTTTCTCAGGGCGAACGCCAGAAGATTCTCATCTGTCGCGCCCTGATGGCGGACTTTCGCGTGCTCATTCTGGATGAACCCTGCGCAGGGCTTGATCCCGTGGCGCGTGAGCATTTTCTTGCGTGGTTGAAAAGCATCGCTGGGCAAGCGAACGCGCCGTCGTTGGTGCTCGTCACGCATCATGTGGAGGAGATTCTGCCTTGCTTCAGTCATGTGCTGCTTCTGAAACAAGGCCAAGTCTTGATCTCTGGACCCAAGAGCGAAGTGCTAACCAGTGAGAACCTCACGGAGGCCTACGGAGCATCCGTGGAAATATCCCAAACCGGCACCCGTTACCAACTGGCCATCACAGACTCCTGATCACTGGCTCCTCACCACTGCAAACCCATGCGCAACGGAATCCTCGCCGCAGGCAATTTCATCACCGACTACGTCAAGATCATCGACTCCTGGCCGGAGCAGGACATGCTCGCGTCCATCCTGTCCCAGACCGCCAGCAACGGCGGTGGTCCTTACAATGTGCTCAAAGACCTAGCTGCCATGGGCGCACCTTTCCCGCTGGAAGCCGCTGGCTTGGTGGGCAGGGACACCATTGGAGATTGGATCTTGGGCGACTGCCAATCAGCCAGAATCAACACGCAGCAGCTTCAGCAAACGGGCGATGCTTCGACGAGCTACACGGACGCGATGACGGTGTCCTCCACGGGCCGTCGCACCTTCTTCCATCAACGCGGAGCGAACGCGCTGTTCAATGAATCGCATCTCGATTTCACGAAGACCCGAGCCAAGCATTTCCATCTCGCTTACCTGATGCTCTTGGATGAAATGGACACGTTCGGAACTGATGGCCGCACGAGGGCTTCGCTGGCTCTTGAACAGGCGAAGCTCGCGGGGTTGAACACTTCCGTGGACATCGTAAGCACGGAGAATCCACGGTTCAGAGACATCGCGGAGTCGGCGCTGCCGTTCATTGATTACCTCATTACGAATGAAATCGAAGCCGGAAAGGTTGCAGGCTTGGACTTGCGTTCGGGTGATGGCATCCATCTCGAAGCCTGCATTGAAGCGGCGCGTGCTCTCTTGCAACGTGGCGTTTCCAAGCAAGTCATCATCCACTTTGTGGAAGGAGCTGTCGTCGCGGATGCCCGTGGCTCGGTGACAAAGCTGGGTTCGCTTAAACTACCGGACGGCTATATTGTTGGAGCCACAGGCGCGGGCGATGCCTTCGCTGCTGGTTACCTGATGGGCATCCATGAAGACTGGGAGACCTTGGAGGCTTTGCGGCTCGGCGTATGTGCCGCTGCGGCCTGTCTGGCTCATCCCACGCCATCGCTAGGCTTGAAGCCTGTGGCGGATTGTCTCGCGCTCGGTGAGCAGTTTGGTTATCGGGCGCTCTGATAAGAAAG
>JANYJH010000155.1 GCA_025361865.1 Phragmitibacter sp. | reverse complement strand
GTTTGGGCGGGCAACGGAGGCTGCCATCACATCCGGCAGATCAGCAGCTCCCGCTCATAGATCAGCTCCTTGGGCAAGTGGCTCTTCAGATCAAGGAACAGTTCTTCATGGGAGAGGATTTCCTGACGCCAGGCGGTGCGGTCGAAGCGTTGCAGCTCATTGAACTTCTCCTCCGTGAAATCGAGGCCGGTCCAGTCTATGTCCGCATAGTTCGGCACCCAGCCGATGGGCGTTTCCTTGGACATGCCGTGGCCGTTCGCACGATCCACGATCCATTTCAAAACGCGCATGTTCTCGCTGAAGCCGGGCCAGAGGAACTTGCCGTCCTCGCCCTTGCGGAACCAGTTCACATTAAAGACACGCGGGCTGGAGGTGAGGGAGCGCTGCATGGAGATCCAATGCCGGAAGTAGTCCCCCATGTTGTAGCCGCAGAAGGGCAGCATGGCCATCGGGTCACGGCGCACTTTGCCGATGGTTCCGGCGGCAGCGGCGGTCATCTCGCTGCCCATCGTCGCTCCCCTGTAAACGCCGCTGCTCCAGTTAAATGCCTGATAGACGAGCGGCATGGTGGTGGCACGGCGACCGCCGAAGATGATGGCGCTGATGGGCACGCCTTCGGGCTTCTCCCAGTCAGGATCAATGGTGGGGCACTGGGAGGCCGGGGCGGTGAAGCGGGAGTTCGGATGCGCGGCCTTCACACCTTTCTCCTTCGCAAGGGCGGGCGTCCATTCGTGCCCCTGCCAATCAATGGCCTTCGCGGGTGGCTCTTCCGTCATGCCTTCCCACCAGACGCCGCCATCCGGCGTGAGGGCGACGTTGGTGAAGATGGTGTTCTTGCGCAGGGAAGCCATCGCGTTGGGATTCGTGTGCTCGCTGGTGCCGGGAGCGACGCCGAAGAAGCCCGCCTCGGGGTTGATCGCGTGCAGTCGGCCATCGGGGCCGGGCTTGATCCAAGCGATGTCATCCCCCACGGTCCAGACTTTCCAGCCCTGATCCTGGAAGTGCTTGGGCGGGATGAGCATGGCGAAGTTCGTTTTGCCACACGCACTCGGGAACGCGGCGGCCACATAGGTCTTCTTCCCCTTCGGGTCTTCCACGCCGAGGATGAGCATGTGCTCCGCCATCCAGCCTTCATCACGCGCCATCGCGGATGCGATGCGCAGCGCGAAGCACTTCTTACCCAAGAGAGCATTACCACCGTAGCCGGAACCGTAGCTCCAAATCTCACGCGTCTCCGGGAAGTGGACGATGTATTTTTCCTTGTTACACGGCCAGGCCACGTCCTTCTGGCCCTTCTTCAAGGGCGCGCCCACGGTGTGCATGGCGGGCACCACGCGCTTGTCCGATTTATCAATGAGCTGAAACACCTTCTTCCCGATGCGGGCCATGATGCGCATGTTCGCCACGGCATACGGTGAGTCCGTGAGCTGCACGCCGATCTGGGACATGGGCGAATCCAGCGGCCCCATGCTGAAGGCCAGCACATACATCGTGCGGCCCTTCATGCAGCCATTGAAGAGGCCGCGTAGCTTTTTCTTCATCTCAAAGGGATTGACCCAGTTGTTGGTCGGGCCCGCGCCGTCCTTTGCGGCACTGCAAATGAAGGTGCGGTCTTCCACGCGCGCCACATCGCTGGAGTCTGAACGGGCGAGGAAGCAGCCGGGCCATTTCTTCGCATTGAGTCGCGTCAGTGTGCCCGCAGCGACCATTTCATCACACAGGGCATCGTATTCACTCTTCGAACCGTCCACCCAGTGAATGCGGTCGGGCTTGCAAAGCGCAGCCATTTTCTTCACCCAACGAAGCAGGTGAACGTTCTGGCTGAGCGGCGTGGTGGGATCGGTCTTGGTCATGGCTATTGAAGGCGAGGAGATGATACGTGGGCGGTAAAAGGCCGAACTTGTCTGATGGCAGGCTCATCGGCAACCTCGAAAGCCCATTTACGAGCTGTTTCAGGTGGCCGCAGCGGGTTCCTCAAGGCTTGACGGCCAAGGAAATAGCTGGCCGTCTCGGTGTCAGCATTCACACCACCAGCACCCATACGCGGAACCTCTTCAGCAAGCTGGAAGTCCACAGCCGCGCCGCCGCCGTGGCCAGAGCGTTGCGGGATCGCCTTGTCTGAAACATCACTGCCGCTCATGCGTAGAAGACCAACTGCGCATGAAACACCCCATCTTCCTTCTTGTCTTTCTCACCCTGTTGCCATGGGCGCGGGCGGAGCCTCAACTGCCTGCGGGTGTCAAAGTCCTGCGTGACGTGCCCTATGTGACCAATGGCCATGACAAACAAAAGCTGGACCTCTACCTGCCCGCCGTGCCCAAAGGTCCGCTGTTCGTGAGCATTCACGGTGGAGCCTGGCGTGCAGGCAGCAAGAGCCAGGCGGATGGACTCCCGATGCTGGCCCAAGGCTACGTCGTGGCCAGTGTGGAATATCGCTTCAGCCAAGACGCCATCTTCCCCGCGCAGATCGAGGATTGCAAAGCGGCCATCCGCTGGCTGCGAGCTCATGCGAAGGAGTATGGCTATGATCCGAAACGCATCGGCGCATGGGGCGGAAGCGCGGGCGGTCATCTCGTCGCGATGCTCGCCACTACTGGCAATACGAAGGAATTCGATGTGGGCGAGAACCTGGATCAATCCAGCGCGATTCAGTGTGGCGTTGATCTGTTCGGCCCTTCGGACTTCCCCGGTTGGAAGGCTCCGAGCACCGAACCTATGGTTCAGCGAAGCGGTAATGACTCCGCCCTGACCCAGCTTTTGGGCGGCCCGATGGAGCAGAAGATGGAGCTGGCGCGCAAGGCCAGTCCGGTCACATGGGTGACGAAGGACGCCGCGCCGCTCTTCATCATGCACGGCACCAAGGATCCGCTGGTCGGCCTTGATCAGAGCCAGACGCTCGCGGACAAACTGAAAGCCGCAGGCTGTGAAGTGACGCTAGACATCGTGCAGGATGGCGGACACGGAGGCCCTGATTTCTTCACGGGCGACCGCGTGCCACGCCTGCTGGAGTTTCTCACTCGCCACCTCGCTCAGCCTTGATTCCCGATGAAGACTTCACCTTCCATCATCCATCCTCCATCAACTAAGATACGCTGGATTCTTACCACCGCTGCCTCGCTTCTGCTCTGCCTGGGACACGCCGCTGCTGAGAACGCCGCTCCCTCCACAGCTTTTGATTTGCATCCGTGGAAGCTCCAGATCCCCGGCCCGAAGGAGATCAAAGCCTTGCAGGGCTATTCATCCAGCTACTTTCATTTGAATAAGGAGAAGGAAATGTGTTTCCAGTTAGATGCTGCTGAAAAGGGCACGACGCCGAACGCGCACTCTGTCCGCTCCGAACTCCGCCATCTTCCAAATTGGAAGTCCAGCGAGACCCACACGATGTCTGCTGAGGTTCGTGCGATTTCCCATCTCAAGCCTGACAAAGTGACCGTCCTCCAAATTCACGGCATCACTGAGCAGAATGATGATGCGCCGCCATTGCTCAGAATCGCACTGCAAAAGGGCGATCTCGTAGCGGTGATCAAGACGACCCCTGACGGCGATAAAAACGACAGTGTCACATTGAAGAAAGGCGTCGGCACCAGCTTCGTAAAAGTGGAGGTGATCGTCAAAGGCGGGCAGCTCAAGATCGCCGTAGATCATCAGGAGAAGGTCAATCGAAGTCTCAGCTTCTGGCCGTTTCCGAACTACTTCAAAGCAGGCTGCTATCCCCAAGCCACCGAAGGCACCGTGGAAGTGATGTTCCGCAGCCTCAGTGTTGAGTGACCGTTCTTAACTTATGAAAACACTTTGCGGACTCGCCCTTAGCACCTGCTTCATCTTACTCGCTTCGGCGGAAGACACGCCATCTACAGCGGAGAGGATTTCCCTTTGGGCCAATCATGCGCCCGTTGGCGATGGCACTTTCCAATCGGCTGATGCCACCATCACGGTGCATCGTGCCGCCAAACCAAACGGAGCCGCGATGGTCATCTGCCCCGGTGGGGGCTACGGCGGACTCGTAAGCGGAGCCGAAGGACACGGCATCGCCGCATGGCTTAACGGTCATGGCATCACCGGCATCGTCTTGGAATATAGGCTCCCCAAAGGCCATGCCTTTGTGCCGTTGCTGGATGCCCAGCGCGCCATTCGCACGACCCGCTCGCGTGCCGCAGAGTGGGGCATTGATCCCAAGCGGATCGGCATCATCGGGTTCTCAGCAGGCGGTCATCTGGCCTCCACCGCAGGGACTCATTTCAACGACGGCGATCCCCAATCAGCGGACGCTATTGAGAAGATCAGTTGCCGACCTGACTTCATGATCCTCGTCTATCCCGTCATCAGCATGGGCAGTAAAGGTCATGCGGGATCTAGGAACAACCTGCTCGGCAAAGAAGCGAAGCCGGAGCTGATCGAGCTGTTCTCCAACGAAAAGCAGATCACGTCTCAGACACCGCCAGCCTTCCTCGCCCATGCTTTGGATGATAAAGTCGTGCCACCCGACAACAGCAAGATGTTCTATGAAGCCCTGCGCATGAACGGCGTGCCAGCGAAATATCTGGAACTCCCCAGTGGTGGCCACGGCCTCAACGGTTACAAAGGCCCCATGTGGGATGCCTGGCAGACGCAATCTATTGAGTGGCTGGCTGCTCTGAGCGTGATCCCGGCTGCGGATGTGCCCAAGCCCTAGATTCATCCCTAAAAAGTGCCCGGAACAGGACTCGAACCTGCACAACTTTCGATACCAGATCCTAAGTCTGGCGCGTCTACCAATTCCGCCATCCGGGCTTTGCTTGTGGGTAACTAGTAAACGCTGTTCAAGCCAGCACCGCAACCTTGATTTTAGATCTCTCGGTTTCGCCAAATTTTCGTAGCTCCGAGCATCAGCGCGCCCGTGATCAAAACGGCGACGAGCGGGACGAGGCCGACGGTGGAGCTAACGATGGCTTTGCAATGATTCTCCACCATCCACGGGGCGAACTCGCCTGCGCGGAGTGCTTTGGTGGTGATGGTCAGCGCGGAGAAATACTTCATCCCAGCAACCCATCCGGCGTGAAGACCGATGCTGGCCCAGAGGCCGTTGGTGGCTTCTCTGGTAAGGGCCAGAACGCCGCCGACTCCGGTCAGCAACAGAAACTCAGGGACGATGGAGTCCATGCTGGCAAAACCACGAAAGAGCTGCGTGACGACCCAGAAGCCGCTGGTCCAGGTCACCTCAACATCCGCGAGTGCTTCATGCGCGGGAGGCTTGAGAAAATGGACGATGGCAAAGAGAACCGTGGTCCAGAAGATGCCACCGCGTGTGCCGAGCGAGCGGGTCAGCACGCTGAAAATGGCTCCGCGAAACAGGAACTCTTCGATGAAGGCGACGCTGAATCCTGAGAGCAGCGGCATGAAAACAGCCTCCCAAGGCGGACGCTTGGCCATCTTAAAAACGCCACAGTCAAAGGCTGCGATGCCCATGAGAATGATGAGCGTGAGGGCCAGGAAAAAGCCGAGGAGCAGTTGCTTCCAACCGATGACGAGGGGCACCGTGCCGATGACTTCGCGGAGTTGAAGCTGCATGGCTTTGAAGAGCATCGGGAGCCCCAGAAGAGCGACGAGCAAAGCGGCGCGATCGTAGTAGCTGACGAAGGCGGTTTGTTTTAAGAAGTCGCTGTTGATCGCCTGAGCCAGCGCTTTGCCCGCCCAGAATAAGGGTGGGGCGAGGAGTGCTCCCAGCAACAGCACGGCAAGGATGTAGCCGATGAGGATGGGCAGAGCGTTTTTCGGTGCAGGCTTGGTCATGGGCGAATGAATGAAACAGCCAAGATGCCGATGCTAAGCTAATGCGACGCGCCAGGCTTCAGATAAGAAGGGAACGGCGGCCAGCTCTGAACACGCTTCCCTATCTGTCTTTCGATGATGGGCGATCTCATTCGCTCTGGCAATGCTCCATTCAGGATTAGGGCGTTCGATTAACTGCACATCGTCTCCAGCTTCAACGTGACCTGTCTCGATCACACGGAAATACCAACCGCTACGTCCGTTTTGCACGACCCAAGCTGGGAGTTCTTTGATGAGCCAGCGACGGGCGAGCTTCGAGCAGGGTTCGCGCGGTTGGGTGATCTGAAAGGTGGCGCTGCCGATGTGATAGACATCGCCGATACAGATGTCAGGTTCGAGGAGACCGGCAAAGGTGAAGTTCTCGCCAAACCCGCCGTGGCCCATGTTTTCGAGGCCAGCGTGGGTTTGCCAGAAGGGATAATGCTCCGCCGCGTAGCAGCAGATGGCTTTGTCAACGCCACCGTGAACCGTGAGATCGGCTGAGCCATCGCCTTCCAAGTGCTCGGGCATGACCTTGATGGGGCCGATGACCCCTTGTTTGAAGATGCCGGAACGCCAAGGTCGTTCGAGGAGGTTCGCCGCCTCTTCGCGGCCATAATCCTGCGGCTGGGCGATCTGGATAGAGAGAAGCTGCGGCATGGCCGGAAGGTAGTCATGGCCGCGCCTGATGCACGGAAAATCACCACGCCACTTGCGCATTGGCCCAGCGGCGTGCATTGATTTTCATGCGCCCCACTCTTCACTCCCAAATCCATGAATGGCGCGAGCGCACTGAGGACGGTCGCGTCCAATGGGTGAAAGCGGGCTGGGATGCGCGGCAGTGGAATTTCAGCATCACGACCAAGGACGATCCTGAGTGGCATGAAGTGCCCAAGCCGACGCTGGAAATGCTGGAGGCCCTGCGGGATGTGCTCTGGCGCAAGTATCAGCGGAAGCGGCTCTCTTGGAAGTTCGTCGAGGATTTGGACGCGCTGCTGGAAGAAATGCGGTCTGAGCAGAACGCTTAAGGACGCGGTGAATTCGGGCTGGCCTGCGCCATCACCCCACCGCCGAAGGTCGCCCCGAGTCGGTGAGCCACTTCGATCTCCTCAGGGAAGAGGTAGCTGACATCGCGCACCTTTTGATGCCGCTTCATCCGGTTTCTCACTGCCCAAACGAGACCACTAAGGGTCACAAGAATAGCTCCAAAACCGAGCGCAAACTGCTTGTCCTGAGAGCTGAAAACCTGCGCGCGAAGCAGCCGATTCTGCTCCATCTGAAGAAGGCTTCCGCTCGTGTCTTGGGTGACCTGAAGGAGGCGTTCGTTGGGTAGCACGGTGCTGAGAGATAGCTGTGAGCCCGCGATGGAAATGAGCGTCATGACCTCCGTGGTTGGGTAGCGATTCCAGAACTCCGTGGAGCAGCCGATGGCGCATTGGTCATTGCCCCGATTGTAAGCCATGATGATGCCCGGTTCCCCATGAAGCCACTGCGCGGTCAAGGTGGAAACCGTGTCCGTGATCAGGCCTTCACGAACGAACGTGAAAGCTGCGACATAGATCTTCACGCCTGTTTTCTGGGACACGTCTGACAGCGCGGCCTTGAGCTTGGCCTGCTGTTCTTCCGTGAAAAGATGCGTGTCATCCAGCAAGAACGCCGACGGTGCGGGAGGCATATCCGCAGCGCTCAGCATCGTCACGATCATCCAGTAAGCCAAGGCGCAGCGGGTGATGGAAGAGAGCTTCATAGGGAGTGTGGCACAGGCAACCTGCGGAGCTATTTACTACACGCGATGACTTCTTCCGCAAGAATCTCCAATCCTTCCCGCACGATGTGTTCCGGCTGCGAGAACGTCAGCCTCAGGCACTGATGCGGATGCTCCCACCGCTCCTCCAATCCGAAGGAGAAATAGTGACCGGGAATGACCAACACCTTTCGCTTCTTGAGGCGCTGATACAGCTCCTTTGCAGGAATCGGCAGCTCTTTGAACCAGAGCCAAAGGAAGAAGGCACCCTCGCGAGCATGAAGCGCCCAAGGCACTTTCTCACCCAGCGTTTCATGCAGAACGGCGACAGCGGCATCAGATCGTTTGCGATAGAAAGGACGGATCACTTCACGACTGATGCGCGGCAAGGTATCATCCACGAGCAACGGCATCAGCAGTGCCTGACCCACGTTTCCCGTGGCGAGCGAGACGATGGCGTTCATGTTGGCCAAAGCGCGGACGATTTCCTTCGAGGCCACGATCATGGAGTTCCGCACGCCGGGCAGTCCGACTTTGGACATGCTGATGGAGAAGATCATGCCTTCCTCCCATTTCGGGCTGAAATCCGTGTAGAGAACGTCAGGGAAGGGATGGCCGTAGGCGTTATCCACGATGAACGGAATGCCGTGCTGCTGCGTGAGTTCACGAAGCCGCGCGAACTCGTCTGCAGTGAGCACATTGCCCGTGGGATTGGTGGGACAGGAGACGCAGACGGCAGCGATGTCCGGCGTGATCTTGAGCCTATCAAAGTCGATGCGATACTTGAATTCATGCGGGCCTCGCTCTTCGATGATCGGCTTGCAAGCCGTGTGGATGCCCGCGCTGACACCTTGGTTGGCGTAGCCGATGTATTCAGGAACGAGCGGGAACAGGATACGTCTTTTCCCTACTGGGGAATCGCCCGCGAGGAGATTGAAGAGCAGGAAGAAAGCGTTCTGACTGCTGGGCAGCACGCAGATGTTTTCATGCGTTACGTCCCAACCACACTCGCGTTGGAGAAACGTGGCAAAGGCTTCGCGGTAGGCGGGATTGCCTGCCGGTGGATCGTAGTTCAAGAGCGCGCGATCAAGCCGACCTCCGTCCTGTAAAAGCTCCTGCATCCGCTCACGCCAGAGCGCCTGAACCTCGGGGATCGCGGCGGGATTGCCACCTCCTAGCATCCGCATATCCGGGTGCGTGGTGAGCGCTTCGCCCAGATCATCCATGAGTTCCTGGATGCCGCTGGGACCGCTGAGAAGAGAGCCGGGAGTGGAGAGCATTTCCTACTTAGGCTCAGACTGAAAGAACGCAAAATTCAAAACACAAAGAACTGCCTCGCGCCTATACTATCCTCCAATCCACTGTCTCAAATCAAAGTCCGGTGAGGTCTTCTCCGCGAGCCACCGACCGTCCGCATTCAGCCGAAACGTGCCCAGCCAGCGCTTCCGCCATTCCTCCGGCGGCACCATGCTGAGGACGTGGCGCTCATTGATTTCATAGAGGTGATAGGTCTCACCGATGACGGGCTCAAAGCCGAACTGAGCCTCGTAGATGAGCTTGTTCCAGTTGAAGTCATCTATCACGCGGAGGTATTTTTCGCGCAGCTCCACCAGCTCCTGTTGGAGTTCACGCTCGACCTTGCTGACGCCACGGGATTTGAAATTGGTGAGGTCTTGCGGGATGATACGCGGAGCCAGACGCGAGGCGGGATAAGGCAGGAAGGCGGAGCTGGTATCATGGTCTCTGACCAGTGAAGTCTGGAAATCGTCAGGCATGAATGGCAATACGCACAAACGGCACACTCGGTCACCGCGAATGGCGCTTTTCATTGAAAAGATGGCGGGAAGTCCTTAGAATCATTTCGGTATGAAAAGCTTTCCTCTCACTTTCCTCACGATCATCACCACGCTCGTGTGCCTTGTTTCCTGTGAATCCACCACCCCGACTGCGGCAGATCTTGACCGCTACAACAAGGAAGTGGAGATGCAGACGCAGCGCCAGATAGCGGCCCTTTCCGAGCGGCGCTCACGGGGCGAGCTGAGTCAGGAACAATACGACGAGCAGGTCGCAGCGCTCAAAGCGGACATCCCCCGCCGGGCGAATGAAATCGCCTGGACACGCCATGATCTGGCAGAATCCCAGATGCGCGCATTGGGCATCCCGACGGGCGATCATCCGGTGCAGGTGGACCCACCCCTGAAAGGCGGTGAGACTTTTTACCGGCAAGCCGGACAAGTGAGCCAAGGCTTTGGGAATCAATCGTTGAGCCCAGGGAATGATGCGACCTTCCGGGGCTACACACCTGGCGGAAATGCTGCGCAAGCAGCAACGCGAACTCAGGGCGGCGGTCTGGGCGGTTTTTAAGCCTGTATCACTCCATGAGGACGATGCGAATTCACGGTTTCGGCGCGATCGTTGGCGGCCTGTTACTCAGTGCATGTGGCGCGCTGCATCAACCAACCAAACCAGCGCCAGCAGACGCCAGTCCATCCCCCGTTCCCGCCGCTGGAACGCCGGACATCGCCTTGAACACCGCTCTGCCGGGGGCTAGTCAAGCGGATAGCATGATCCCCGGTGTCGCGCCCGGTGGCAGCGCGGAAGCGGCGAACCCTGCTTATGATCTGTCGTCGGTGGAGTCCGCACAGACTTGGCATCCTCAGTTAAACAACTGGCGACGCAGTGCGGAGGACGCTATCAAAGAAGCGCGATTGGGTAACAAACTCCTGCTCATCCTCTTCGCTCATACCCATCTGGAACTCTCGCAGCAGCTCGAAGCCACGCTGCTCATTTCACCAGAGTTCCGCAAGACCGTGGAGAAGGACTTTGTCCTGCTGCGCCTGGATTACAGCGACTCTGACACGGCCCGCAGCGCCTACTATCAGGGCATGAAGACGCGGCTGAAAGTGCGGGGCTTCCCCACCCTGATCGCCACTTTGCCGAATGGCCACGAGGTGCTGCGCTGCACCGGATACCAGCCGGAATGGAAGAGCCGCTACCTGACTAATATCAAGACCTGCATCGAGAACTCCGTGAAGATGAAGGAGCATCGGCGCAAGCAAATGCAGGCCACGGGGTATCGGCTCTGGAAGGATAAGAACGGCGCAGAGGTCTTTGCGAAACTCAACCAAGTGGATGCGAATCAACTGACGCTCACCAGCGAATGGGGGGATGAATTTCATACGTTCAGCACGCGACTCAGCGAGGCGGATCAGGCTTGGATTGAGAAGCAAAGACCGCCGTCTTAAAAATCGTCTTGGAAATCCGTCATGCGCCTGCCACTGTCGCGCATGACCGCTGACCAGATGGCCGAAGTGCTCCGCAACATTGGGCGTTACCTTGAACTCAAGGGCGAGAATCCCTTCAAAATTCGTGCCTACAACACGGGCGCAGAAATCGTGGAAACCTTCTCTGGTGACATCGTGGCCAAAGCCGCCGCGAATGAACTGGCGGGCGTCAAGGGCATCGGCGAAGCCTTGCAACAGAAGCTCCACGAGCTGGCCACCACGGGCAAACTGGAGTTCTACGAGAAGCTTCGTGCTGAGTTCCCAGCGGACATCCTGAGCCTCTTTGACGTAACCGGCTTGGGCTCGAAGAAGATCATCGCGCTCCATCAGATGCTTGGCGTCGGTTCGCTCGCAGACCTTAAGCGTGTCTGTGAAAACGGAGAAGCCGCGAAGCTCTCCGGCTTTGGGGAGAAGACCACGGCGAAGCTGCTGGAAGCCTTGTCATTCCTCGAAAGCCACGCGCATGAGTTCCGCCAGGATCAGGTCGCGCCCATCGCGGATGATATTTTGGGGATGCTGCAAGGCCACCCGGATGTCTCCCGTGCCAGCGTCGCGGGCAGTTGGCGGCGGGGCAAGGAAACCGTGCATGATCTCGACTTCCTCGTGGCCACCAGGAACGCCGCGTCCGTCATGGAAGACTTTGTGCAGATGCCCCTCATCAAGCAAGTGCTGGGTCAGGGTGAGACGAAGTCCAGCGTCCTGCTCGAAAGCGGTCTTCAGTGTGATTTGCGAGCCGTCACCAATGAGCAGTTCCCCTTTGCTCTCCAATACTTCACGGGCAGCAAGGAGCATAATGTCGCCATCCGTCAGCGCGCGCTCAGTCGTGGCTATTCGCTGAATGAATATGGCCTGAAGCCTGTGGATGAGACCAATCATAAGCACAATGCCTTGGAAGCTGTCACGGATGAAGCGGACATCTATCGGGCGCTGGAGCTGGACTATATCGAGCCCGAACTGCGCGAGAACACGGGCGAGATCGAAGCCGCTGAGCGCGGTGGTTTGCCTGCGCTCATCCAGCTCTCGAATCTGCGCGGCGTCTTCCACAATCACACGACTTGGAGCGATGGCAGCGCGTCTTTGGAACAGATGGCCGAAGCCGCGCAAGAGCTGGGAATGCAATACCTCGGCATTGCCGATCACAGTAAATCTTCCTTCCAAGCGAACGGCCTGGATGAAGCGCGACTGCGTAAACAACTCGCGGAGATTCGCGCCTTGAACGCGGACTTCGAGGGCTTCCGCATCTTCGCGGGAAGCGAGGTGGATATTCTTAAAGACGGCTCTCTGGACTTCGATGACGATCTCCTGAGTGAGCTGGATTACGTCGTCGCCAGCGTCCACAATTCCTTCACGCTGCCCGAAGCGGAGATGACCAAACGCATCATCCGCGCCATTGAAAACCCTTACGTCACCATGCTCGGGCATGTCACCGGACGCCTTCTTTTACAACGTCCGAGCTACGCCGTGAACGTGCCTGCGATCATAGATGCTGCCGCTGCGAACGGCACCATCATTGAACTGAACGCCAGTGCCTGGCGGCTGGATATGGACTGGCGCTGGTGGAAGCTCGCGAAGGAAAAAGGCGTGAAGTGTTCCATCAATCCTGATGCCCACAGCCCGCGCGGTTTGCAGGATGTGTTCTATGGCGCGCGCATCGCCCGTAAAGGCTGGCTCACGAAGGCGGACGTAGTGAACTGTCTGCCGCTGGGGAAGATCGAGGCCGTTCTGAAGACGAAGCGGAATAAAGGAAAGTAGTCCGCCGAGCTTCGGCGGCCATGGATATAGATACTGAACTGAACCGCCGAGGCTCGGCGGACTACATTCTTTTCACCTTGCCCTCTTTGCCCGCTCTGACTAGGTAAGGGTTCATGTCCCTGCTGATCTCTGCCATCGTTCTCATCGCCCTCGCCTATCTGAGCGGCTCCGTGCCCTTCGGTTACTGGGCGGGCAAGCTCAATGGCATTGACATCCGGGAGCATGGCAGCAAGAACATCGGCGCGACCAATGTGGTGCGTGTGCTCGGTAAGAAGATCGGCATTCCCGTGTTCATTCTGGACATGCTCAAAGGCGCGCTGCCCGTGTGGTTGGCGGAGTCTTGGATGAACGAGAACGGTGCCGGAGCCAATACCGCGTCCATGATCGCGGTGCTTTGCGGTGTGGCTTCCGTGCTCGGGCACAGCTTCACGCCGTGGCTTGGCTTCAAAGGCGGGAAGGGCGTGGCAACTACTTCTGGAGTGCTGCTGGGCATGACGCCGTGGGCTTTGGTCATCAGCTTCGTCGTCTGGTTCACCGTGCTTTATTTCTCACGCTACGTGGCCCTGGCCAGCATCGCCGCCGCCGCCGCCATGCCAATCGCCATTGCCATTATGATGACGCTTCAGGGGAAGTGGAACTTAGTGCTGCTGGGCTTCGGGCTCCTGATGGGCATCCTCGTGATCGTGCGGCATCGGACGAATATCAAACGTCTGCTGGCGGGCACGGAGAACCGATTTGAACGCAAGAAGAAGTGAAATCCGCATGACGAATTCGATCAACCTCACGCCGCCCACCACCGCCATTGTTCTCGGCGCAGGAAGCTGGGGCACGACGCTCGCGGCCCTGCTGGCCATGCGCGGATTGAAGGTGCAGTTCTGGGGACGCGATGAAGCGCTGATGTCAGAGATTCAAAGCACCCGTCATAACCAGCGCTATCTGCCCGCGCTTACGCTGCCGGAAAATCTCATCGCCACGCATCGTCTTGATGCCTTGCAGCCTGCGGATTTACTCGTGTTCGTCGTTCCTTCCAAGGCCATGCGACACACCGCCGGGCTCGTGAAACAAGCCGGTATCCTTCGGGGAAACGAAATCCTTTTGACCTGCACGAAGGGCATTGAACTGGATACCAGCCAGCCGATGTCTGAAGTCATTGGCGGGGTTCTTCCCGGTCATGCGCTGGCCGCGTTATCCGGCCCGAACCATGCCGAGGAAATCGCGCAAAGGATGCCTGCCGCAGCGGTGGTCGCCTCAGCACAGGGCGAGGTCGCCCTGCAGTTGCAGTCCTGTTTTACACTGCCCTCGTTTCGTTGCTACACGAGCGATGACGTGCTGGGAGTCGAGTGGGCTGGGGCTCTGAAAAACGTCTATGCCATCGCTGCTGGAATCACGCGTGGTTTGCAGTTGGGAGACAATGCCATCGCCGCGCTTCTCACGCGTGGCCTTGCGGAGATGGTGCGCCTTGGCGTGTCCGTCGGCGGGCGACCGGAGACCTTCTACGGCCTCAGTGGCGTGGGGGATCTCATGGCCACCTGCTACTCCGAGCACAGCCGGAATAACCGCGTCGGCAAACTCCTCGGACAAGGTCAATCTTTGGCTGAGATTATCGCCAGCACCCGCATGGTCGCCGAGGGTGTGCCCAATACGGAGAGCCTCTGGCACTGCGCGCAGAAGCATCAGGTGCGGATGCCGATCCTAGATGAAATTTATCAAGTGCTCTATCACGACAAAGCTCCGAAGGATGCGCTGCGTGAACTGCTCGGACGCAATCCAAGGCCGGAAGTAGGCTGAACTTTGGCATCTGCGTTTACCCAGCGAAGGGCCCCAATAAAGATCATTCCTGTTCTTTGAGTATCTGACCTTGGGTTGTTTTTCATCCTTTCTGGTGCCGATTCGCTTTAGCACCATTCGGCTGAAAGGCTCGCCACATAAGCGTTGCAGCGTCTCTCTGCCTGCATGGCATGGTGGCTGCCATGTGCTTGATCATCTCTGTTGAGCAATATGGGAGGATAATCAAATTTACACATTTTAAAGCCTGCGAGAATATCCCATCCTAACCGACGTTACTCCTTTCCCTCATAGAGCGCTCCAAAACACCAACCGAGAATCCACCCGTGAAGTTCAAGTGTCCCACCTGTGAAATGAGTCTGAAAGCCGAGCCTGATCAGGCTGGCAAGATCGTGCGTTGCCCAGGCTGCAACACGAAGATGCAGATTCCCGAATTCGTCGCGCCTGAGCCCAGCAATATGCCGCTGCCAAACGGCCCCGGTTTGGACCAGCTCGAAAGCATCAACTATGCGCCGCAACGACCGCAGCGACTGGGCTGGAAGGAGACAGATCCAACCAACCCGAATGGCTTGGTCACCTTCGGCATCGGCTTGGTGCTGACGCTGATGTGGTTTGGCATTGTCTATCCCTTCGTGCCCAAAGATTCCGTATCATCGTCGCACTACACGACGATGCAGTTCCTCGGCAATCTGTTCTATAAGCATTTCACGATCAGCTTCCTGAACACGCTCTTCTTCTGTTGGGCCTCAGCCATCATTTACCTGAAGGTGCAGAAGCTCCGCCATCAGCGTGAGGCGTTGTTGCTGGACGTGCTGCCCTTTGAATTCGGCCAGGAGATCAATTCCGAGAATGTGAGCCTCTTCATTGATCATCTTTATAACCTGCCCGTTCGTTTGCGTGACAGCCTGATGGTGAATCGGCTCCGCAAGTCGCTGGAACTCTTTGAAGTCCGCTCCAGCGTCTCGGATGTCAGCGGCATGATGTCGAGCCAGTCGGACATTGATAGCGCGCGCATCGGCGGCAGTTACACCATGCTCAAAGCCTTCCTTTGGGCCATTCCGCTGCTGGGTTTCATCGGCACTGTCGTGGGCCTCTCTCATGCCATCGGCGGCATGAGTTTCAGTGACATGGGGAACGTGGATGCCATCATTAAATCCCTCGGCGCGGTGACGGGTGGTCTGGGCACAGCGTTCGATGCCACACTGCTCGGCCTCGTCTTGGCGGTGTCCCTGAACTTCCCCATGAACGCGCTGGCGAAGAATGAGGATGAGATGCTGAATGACATTGATGCCTTCTGTAATGAAGTGCTTCTCCCGAGGCTCAACGACGGTGCCGGGGCGGCAAATGGGGACGCGGTGGCCATCGCTGATTCCGTTATTAAAGGTCTGGCCAGTGCGCAGAAAGAGTTCCTCGTTGATCTGAATGAGTTGTCCAAACGGATGAACGACTACGCCGCCAACTTGGATAAGCGAAGCGACGCCTTCCAGTCCACCGTGACTAAAGAGTTCATCACGAACATGACGGCCATGCGCACGGAAGTCTCCGCCTCACTGCGCGAGTCCATGAAGATGACGACGCAATACATCTCCGCCTTGGAGACCGGCATTCGTGGTTTGAACACCGTGCTTAAGGAACTCGGCCAGCAGCAGATCGTTGTTCAGCAGGTGAAGAAGAAAGGCTGGTTCAGTCGCGAATAACCCCCTGCAACCGGAGGTAGCAACGCATGGCCAAACGCCGCCCCAAAGCCAACGACGAGATTCTCTTGATCCCGTTTCTGGACATCCTGTGCTCATTGATCGGCGTGCTGATCCTCATCATCGTCGTGCTCTGCGTGGCCCAGTCCCAGCAGACGCAAGGGCGCACGCCTGAAGAAGTGGCCCAGGCGCAGAAGTATCAGGATCTTCTCAAGCAGCAGAAAGAGCAGGTGAAGATGGACTCCGCCTTGCAGGAAAAGCTGACCAAGCTCGAAGACCTCAAGAAACAGGCTGAGGAAAAAGAACAGAAGTTGGCGAAACTGCGGAAGCTGCTGAACTTCTCTGCGGACATCAAACAGATGAACAAGGAGCTGAGCCAGAACCTCATCAAAGAGCTGGATAATCTCCTCGTGGAAGTCAACGGCTACAACACGCAGCAGTTGGAATTGAAGAAGGAAATCGACAAGCTCGCGGCTGAGATCAAGAGCCGTCAGGCCCCCGCGCAAAAGGTGTTGCCCTCCGTCATCGTCAAGCCGGGCGGCTCAGGATTGGCGAAGGGCTCGAAGGTCTTCTTCATCGAAGCCACCGGAGGAAAGCTCACCTACTATTGGGATCAGTCGCAGAAGAGCATCGTCAGTGCTTCGCCGGATGTCATCGCCACGGATGAAGGCTTTAACGGCTACTTGAAGAGCGTTGCCGAAGTCCCGCAGAGTAAGATCATCTTCCTGCTTCGCGATGACGGCATGGGAGCCTACAACAATGGTGCTGGCTGGGCTCAGGCCACGTATGGCTACAGTCCGGGCCAGCTCGGGAAGCTCCCCATTCCTGGTCGGGGCGCGGTTGATCTGGCTATGTTCAAGGACTTCATCGGCGCACTGCCTCCGCCACCCACGGTGAAGTTGATCGTGCCTCCAACGGCAACGCCACCCGCTCCACCGAAGAAAATCTGACGCGCAATTCCTATGGCTAAACGAAGACACGGACACGACGAAGAACTGCCTTTTGTGGCGCTCATGGACACGATGACGAATGTTGTCGGCGTGCTGATCATCGTGCTCGTCATGATTGGCGTGAGCCTTGCCAACTCCGTCAGCAAGATCCTTTCGGAGCTTCCCCCAGTCACGGCGGAACAGTTGCAAAAGCTGATGAAAGAGGTCGTGGAAAACACCCCAAAGCTGGACCCCGTAAAGGTGGATGAGGACATGAAAAAGCTGGAGGAGAACATCAAGAAGGATACCGAGACGCTGACGACGATGGACCTCACTGCCGAGAAGCAGAACGTGAAGCTGATGGATTTGGAGGCGCTTCAGAAACAGATTGATGAGCGCAAGGTGGAGCGCACCACAAAGAAGACGGACGTTGAGAAGCAACTCGCAGAGCTCGATAGGCTGAAGGCTCAGCTCGATACGACGCCCGTTTACACGCCGCCAGCATCCACCATTGTGAAGCTGCCCAACCCACGGCCCATGCCGGAGAAGGCGGTCATTCAGCGGTTCCTTGTCGCCAACGGGCGCATCAACTATCTGAACGATGAGGAGTATCTTAAGCTCGTCATCAAGCAGATTGAAACCAATCTCAAAACGCTGATCAATAAAGAAGTTCCCATCAAATCAGCCGCCGGTCTGCCCGTGATGGTGAAGGATCGCTTTGGCAAGATGGTGCCGCAGATGAAGAGCATTCTGGATCAGAAGAAGCTCGTCGAACTCTTCAACAAACTCCGCCTCGGTTCACGCGAGCTTAAACTGGAACTCATCGCCACGCCCGCCTCACCGCGCATCCCTTACCGTCTCACCCCGAACCCCGATGCTGGCGAAGACCTGGCCCAAGTGAACAATCCCGCCTCCGTCTTCCAGCGACTCATGCGGAAGTTCAAAACCGAACCGAACACCGTTGTCTGGTTCCATGTTTACAAGGACTCCATGGAACTCTTTCTCACGGCCCGCGACGTGCCCGATGCCCTCGGCGTTCCCGTGGCTTGGGATTTGTATGGGAACCCCTATTACTCCAAAACCATCTCCCAGTTTGAAGTGGACTTCACGCCGTCCACCGCGCCAGCCACCGCGACACCGACGGTGGCTATCAAGCCGCCTGTGGCGACGCTGGATTAGCGGCCAAAGGCTTTGGACTGTGCTCCAATCTGACGAGAGATCAGCGCTTATCGCAGACGCTCAAGTAGCAGCCGACGTGAGGAGGCTCTAATCTCCCTCTACGGATATGAAAGGCTGGAAAGAACGAACGTCGTGACTTGTTCGTGCGGCTGGCGATACGAACAAGCCACGCCTGAATCACTCCGCGCTTTGGATGTCCTTTGGTGAACTTCAGAGCCTCCTCACGTCGGCAGCTACGAAGGCTGCTACGCCAGTTCCTTCGCCCGCTGTAAGGCCCGCATCATGCCTCGGGCCTTGTTCACGGTCTCGTTGTATTCGTAAGTCGGATCAGAGTCTGCCACCACTCCGGCACCCGCTTGCACATACGCTTTGTCGTTCTTCAAGACACAAGTCCGCAAGGCAATGCAGCTATCCAAACTGCCATCGAAGCCGAAGTAGCCCACGGCTCCCGCATAGGCGCAGCGCTTGCTCTTCTCCAGCTCGTTGATGATCTCCATGGCCCGCACCTTGGGTGATCCGCTGACGGTGCCTGCGGGGAACGTGGCCCGCATCACGTCATAGGCATTGCTGCCTGCGGCGAGCCTGCCTTCGACGTTCGAGACAATGTGCATGACGTGGGAATAGCGCTCCACGATCATCAATTCATTCACCCGCACGCTGCCATATTCCGAGACACGACCCACGTCATTACGGGCCAGATCAACGAGCATGATATGCTCCGCGCGTTCCTTCGGATCATTCAATAACTCTTCCGCCAACGCATTGTCTTCCTCCGTTGTTTTGCCCCTCCAGCGCGTGCCCGCGATGGGTCGGATTTCGATCTTCTGATCAATGCATTTCACATGCACTTCCGGTGAACTTCCGACGAGCGAGAAACCATCAGGAAAGCGCAGACAAAACATATACGGCGAGGGATTCACATGCCGCAGCGCACGATACAAATCCAGCGGGCTGCCCGTGTAATCAGTCTCGAAACGCTGCGAGGGCACGAACTGGAAGACATCGCCCGCCTTGATGTATTCCTTCCCGGCGAGCACCATCGCCTCATACTCGGCCTGTGTCGTATTGGCCTTCGGAATCGGCGCGCCCGTGGCCGTGTCCGGCGCGAAGGCTTGCAGGGCTTTCACTTTCACGGGCGTCTCCAGCTTCGCGATGAGGCTTTGAATGCGTTCGCCAGCCCAGGCGTAGGCGGCTTCCAGCGATGCGTGATCAGGAACGAAGACGTTCGCGACGATGGTCAGTTTGCGGTGCTTGTGATCGAAGATGATGACGGTGTCTGCCAGCATGAAAACCATATCCGGCACGCCCAGTTCATCCGGCGGGGGCGCAGGCAAAGTCGGCTCAAAATACCGCACCATGTCGTAAGCCAGATAACCGACTGCGCCGCCATGAAAGACGGGCAAGGGAGCTGGCGCGACTGGCTTGAACTGAGTCATAATCGTTTCCAGTTCCCGCAAGGGATCACTCTCGGCGACATACTTGCGAGAAACACCGCGTTCCTCGATCTCGATCTCCTTACCACGAGCCGTGAAGACCAAGCGCGGCTCGCTGCCAAGCAATGAGTAGCGCCCCGAATGCTGCGTCAGTTCTGCCGATTCCAAAAGGAAGCCGTAGCGCCCATCATGAATCTGCTGGAAAGCCGAGAGCGGCGTCTCGTAATCCGCCGCAAGCTCCGCCCAGACTGGCACGAGATTGCCTTGTTGGGCTCGTGCAGAAAAGGTATCGAAGTCGGGCTGAAGGAATCGCGAGAACATAAGAGCGCGGAGTTTAGCACGCCCTTGAGGGTTTGCACATTTTAACGCCGACTGCGGCGGATGAGGAGCTGGATTGTTTGTAGTTCCGCCTTCAGGCGGAATCAGTAGAGCCGCCTGAAGGCGGGACTACCAACGGGCTACTTCACCGCAGCCACCAGAACGTGCTGGATGGCATCGGGATACACACCGATCACGATGATGGCGGCGACAAAAACTCCGAGCATCACTTTGGAGAGCACGCTGAGGCGAATCTTCTCAGTCTCTACTTCCGGCGTGGAGTAGATAGTGAGGATGACTTTGAAGTAGTAGTAGAAGCCCGTGGCGGCACCGATGATGGCGAGCGCGAGGCAGAGGTAATTGCTCTCATAGGTGGCGGCGAAGATGACGAACATCTTGCCCATGAAGCCAGCGGTAAGGGGAAGGCCAGCGAGTGAGGCTAAAGCGATGGTCAGGGCCAAGCCGAGCAGCGGCGATTTGTGACCGAGACCTTTCAGGGATTTCAGGTCTTCACCCACGCCCTGGGCTTTCGCAGCGCTAAGCACCAGGAAGCAAAGAAAGGTCATGGGCAGATAGGTGGCGAGATAGAAGGCCACGATGTTTCTTGGCGCAATGGCGAGGCTATGCTGATGAACGCAGGCAAGGGCCAGCAACAAGTATCCCGCGTGGGCGATGCTGGAGTAGCCGAGGAGTCGCTTGAAGTTCGTTTGAGCAATGGCGGAAAGATTGCCCACGAGGATGGTGGCACCTGCGAGGATCAAGAGAAGCTGAATGACCTGATCACCGATGACGGAGCCCTTGGCGGTGAAGGTCTCGACAACACGCGTCAATACTGCAAAGCCTGCGGCCTTGGAGCCCACGGAGAGGAACGCCGTGATGGGTGTCGGCGCGCCTTGATACACATCGGGAACCCAGATTTGGAAAGGAACAGCGGCGACTTTGAAGCCCAGACCTGCCAGCACCAAGGCGGCACCGAAGAGCAGCGGGGTGTTATCGCCCTTCCAGTTGACGAGCGCTTTCTGAATGCCATCCAGACTCATCTGGCCAGTCAGCCCGTAAACCCAAGCCATGCCGTAAACCAGTAGGCCCGTGCTGAGAGCGCCGAGGATGAGGTATTTGACGCCTGCTTCGAGCGACATGGCACTGCGGCGCATGAAAGAAACGAGGACGTAGAAACTGACCGTGACGAGTTCAAGCGAAACGAAGATCGTGATCAGATCCTTCGCGGAGGCCATGACCATCATGCCGACGCACACGAAGAGCGGCAGGCTGACGAATTCGCCAAGGCCCGCTTCTTTGCCGCGAGCATTATCTCCTGCCACGAACTTATTGAGAACGGGCGCGTATTCGAGAGAGATGATAATGACCGCCAGCGTGGAGATGATGGCCACGCCTTTGTAGAAAAGAGCGAGTGCATCCGCGATGTAAAATTCCTGCATCGTTGCGGGAACGCTCATGCTGCCTCCAGAGGTGATCAGCGTGAGCAATGCGACCAGCAGACCTGCGATGGCCACATAAGCGAGGACTTTACGTGATGAGCTGAGGAAAGGCTCCGCCAGCAGGAGCAAGAGGCCGAGCACGCCGAGACCGAGTTCTATATTGAGCGGGTTCATGGCAGGCAAATCACTTCAAGCCGATCGCGGTGATCGAAGACTGGATGACATTGAGAAGGAGTGAAGGTTGGCAACCCACAATGAGCAGAACCGCCGAGAGGAAGAACATGGGCACCCGTTGGGAGAGGGTCGGATCGCTGACAAACAAGCCGCTGGCCGGAGCGCCGAAGAAGATCTTCCGGTAGGCACGCAGCATATAGACTGCGCTGATGACCACGCCCCATAACGAGAGGATGGTGGTGATTTGGAGCATCGTGAAGCCTTTCGTCACATCGAAGCCTTGGAAGGTGGAGAGGAAGATGAGGACTTCACCCGCGAAGTTGGCCAAGCCGGGAAGGCCAATCGAGGCGAAGGCGGCAATGCCGAAGATGATGCTGAGGAAAGGAGCGTTGGTGGCCAGACCACCGAGCTTATCAAACTCCAGCGTGCCGACTTGATTGCGGAGCTTGCCATTGAGTAGGAAGAGCAGCGAGATGGAAATGCCGTGAGCGAACATGAGCAGGACCGCGCCGTTGATGCCCAAGGCATTTCCTGAGGCCAAGCCGAGGAAGATGTAGCCCATGTGCATGACGCTGGAGTTCGCGAGCAAATCATCAAGGCGACGCTGATGGATGGTGATGAGGCCGACCACCAGAATGTTACCCAACAGCATGAGGAGGAGGGCTTGCTGAATCCAAGGCGTGTGGATGGCACCGGGAAACAGAGGCAGCGCGATACGGATGAGCCCATAGAGACCGAACTTCTTCAAGACCCCAGAGTGCAGCATGGCGATGGGCGTCGGCGCCGAGGCATAAGCGGGTGCGGCCCAGCTATGGAAGGGGAAAAGACTGACTAAGGTGCCAAAGCCAAGGAGCAGTGTGAAGAAGCAATACGTGCCCCACCAAGCGGCGTTGTCCTTACCGACGAACGGCTTGAGCTGAGCCAAATCAAAGGTGAGCGCGCCTTTGGGGCTGCACAGCCAGACGACACCCGCCAGTCCTGCCAGCAAGATGAGGCTGCCGACTCCGAGATAAAGGGTGATCTTCCAAGCCGCTTCTTTTTTCTCACCGTGGCCATAGAGCGCGATGATGAGGAAGGTCGGAATGAGCGCCAACTCATGGAAGGCATACAAGAAGAAGATGTCAGTGCTGAGGAACGCACCAAGCGCGCCCGCGCTGATGAGCAGGGAAGCCGTATAGTAGATGCGTTCTTTGTCCACCGTGCACCAGACCGCCGCCGCAGTGACGATGGTCGTCAGCAAGGCCATCGTCAGGCTCAATCCATCAGCGCCTACGGCAAACTGAATATGAGGCGTGGTCAGCACGGTATGAGCCGCTTGGTAAGCCATCTTGCCATCCACATGCTGCCCACTGTATTGAACGAAAAGGGTGGCGACGATCGCGAGATTCACCAGCGAGATGGCTAGCGAAGTGCCACGGCTCGGCGCGCCCAACCACACGGCCAGTGCGGCGAGAATCGGAAGCAGGATGATGATTTCTAAGGGACTCACGGTTCAGAAAAGATTCAATGCTTCGCAGTGGTGGAGACGGCGATGTAAACGGCTACGATGACACCGAAGCCGAGGAGGAAAGTGTAGCTTTGCAAGTTGCCGCCCTGGAGCTTGCGGAACTGATTGCCTAAAGCGGCGGCGATGGCTGGCGGCATACGAACGGTTAAGCTCTCCACGAAGATCTTCTCCAAGGCGTTCACGATCCAGGCAAAGCGGTCTTGCGCGTATTTGATCAGACCAGCGTAGAACTCGTCGAAGTAGAATTTGTTGGCGAAGAGCGGGATGTTTACGGGGTCCGCGTCTTTGCCTTTATAAAGGCTGGTTCCGAGCAGCAAACCCGTGATCAGCGCTACGAGAGAGCAGATGACGACGATGGTGTGGCCATCACCATGTTCATGCGGAGTCATGGCTTGAAGCGGGCCTACCAACCATTGCGAAATCAAGGAAGGAACCGCGAGGATGAGCAATGGCAGAAGCATGACCAGCGGCGCTTCATGTGCGTGGCTGGCTTCTTCACTGCGAGCTTTCCCGAGGAAGGCCACGACGATGACTCGGGTCATGTAGAAGGCCGTGAGCGTTGCGGTAATGATTCCGATGATAAACAAAGGAGTGTTATGCTCGTAAGCCGCACCGAGGATACCTTCCTTACTGTAGAAACCGCTGGTGATCACGGGCACACCCATCAAGGCGGCGGTTCCGATCACGAAGGTATAAAAGGTTAAGGGCATCGTCTTGCTCAAGCCGCCCATCTTCCAGATGTCCTGCTCGTGATGGCAGGAGTGAATCACAGCGCCTGCACCGAGGAAGAGCAGCGCCTTGAAGAAAGCATGAGTGTAAAGGTGGAACATGCCGGCTTCGGGAGCGGCTAAGCCAACGGCCATCACCATGTAGCCAAGCTGCGAGAGCGTGGAGTAGGCGAGGACTTTCTTGATGTCGTTCTGCTGAGTGGCCATCAGGGCGGCCATCAGAGCGGTAATGCCGCCCACCCACATAATGACTGTGGAAGCCGTGCCACCTTCAATAAAGAGGAAGTGCGTCCGAACGAGCATGTAAACACCCGCCGC
>JANYJH010000152.1 GCA_025361865.1 Phragmitibacter sp. | reverse complement strand
CGGCATTCTTGTCACCGCTGCGGTGGGATCCAACTCCACGACCATCGCTGGAGGCACGCTGGTTGGGGGCAGCGGCAGCAACTCAATCAATATTTTTCAAAACAACACTGCTGGCGGGATGACGATCAGCTCGGTCATCGCGGATCGTAGCCAGACCGGCAACGCCTCTTATGCTTCTGGAATTCTCGTCAAAAGCGGCGCAGGCACGCTCACCTTGGGTGCCGCCAATACCTACACCGGCCAGACCTATCTCAACGGTGGCACCACGATAATTTCGGCAGACAACAGCATCGGCGGAACAAACGGAACTGTCGCGAATTTGACGAGTCTCACTACGACCACCTCGGTGACCTACACGGGCACGCTTCCCACAGGCCTGGGGATCGGGACAGCCATCCTCGGTTCCACGATCACGGCGATCAATGACAACACGAAGACCATCACCCTTGCCGGCAACGCTACAACCGCGCTGACTGGCGGCACCGCCTCCTGGGCCAATGCGGTGGCTTTGAACCTCAATGGCGGCACCTTGCAGACCACGGCCAACATTACCATGACGGAGACCAATGCCGGTGGAACTGCCGGCACCACCACGGCCAACCGCGCCGTGGTTCTCGGCGGCAACGGCGGGACTTTCAACACCAACTCCAGCACGACATTGACCCTCGCTGGCGTGATCAGTGGTGGCGGTGTCCTGACGAAAGCTGGCACTGGCACGCTAACGCTCAGCGGCACAAACACCTTCTCAGGGGGCACCACCATTAATGCTGGAACAGTCGCCATCGGCAACAGCTCGGCGCTCGGGACGGCCGCGGTCAACGCCAACAGCAGTTACAGCCCCACTTATACTTCAGGCGGTGCGCCTTTCCTAATGACTACCGCTTCCGGACTGACCGTCGCCAACAACATCGCTCTATCGTCAACAGCCGGTTATTACGCGCTCCAAATGGGCTCGGCTGCGGGCGGGACGGTAAACTGGAGCGGGACCATCAGCGGTGGTGGCGCAGGGGTCGTGCTGCAGATCGATACTCCGAACAGCGGTGATAACAGTTCCGTAGCGACCTTGAGCGGCAACAGCACATTTGCGGGCCAGCTTCGTTTGAACCGTGGCAACCTGACCCTGGCCAACGCCAATGCCGTCGGCGTGGCTGATCTTTTCATTCAGACGCCGACCAATACCACAACGGGCAACCTCATTTTTTCAAACAGCTTTACTCTCGCCAATAACATCGGCCTCGGAGTTTCCACCGCCGGTTCCACCTCCCCCGCCATCTCCACCGGGGCCAATAACGTCACCCTTTCCGGCGTGATCTCCAGCGTTGCAGGCGCCCAAGGCACCAACGCTGGATTTACCAAAATCGGTTCTGGCACGCTGACCCTGAGCAACGCCAACACTTACACCGGACCCACCACCATTACCGCAGGCACACTCGCTCTCACCAGCACGGGCAGCACTGGCGCAGGAGCCGTCACGGTGCAGACCGGCGGCACCATTCTCGGCACCGGCACCGTGCGCGGCAGCAGTTTCACCGCCGACAGTGGCTCCACCCTGCGGGCGGGTGACAGCGCGGCGGACTCCTCTCATGGCACGCTGACCTTCACCCCGACCTCTGCCAGCGGCACCACCTATTCTTTGCAGGGCAGCATCGTCCTGGGCATCTCCACCGCCACGGCCACGCTAAATCTCTCCGGCGTCACCCTCGGCTCTGTCGCATACAACGCACTGGTGGATGGTGTCACCGGTGTGGGATCGCATGACCGGCTAGTGTTTACCAATCCCACGGCGGGCAGCGGCTACACGCTCAATTTCGTGACCACCACCGGTAGCCTGCAGGTGGCGCCCAGCGGCTTCACTGCGGCCGCAGGCCAGGTGTTCAACCTGCTGGACTGGTCGACTCTAGTGACCACCAACTTCACCGGCTTTACCTTCAACAGCGGCCAGCTCGTGGGCAACGGTGATGAGGGAGCCGATCTGGATCTGCCTGACCTGACCGGCACGGGTCTGTTCTGGGATTTCAGCCGCTTCACCTTCTCTGGAAACATCGTCGTCGTGCCCGAGCCGGGCCGCATGGGACTGCTCATGCTCGGCATCAGTGTGCTGGCTCTTCGCCGTCGTCGCTGAAAAACATCTGCCTCCGAGTTCTCATGGCCAAATCTCTGCACACTCCCCAGGAGACAGCGTGCCCACTGCCAGCGTGGCCTCCATCAACAGTTGGGATTGGAATGAGGACTACCGCGTGACCGCCATGCCCTCCGCCTTCAGCTACCACGCCAAGGGCGCGGGCATCGGCGATCCGGGACGCGATCAAAATGCGAAGGACAAAGCTCTGGCCTACCACGCTGCGGAGAACCCAGATGTGCTCATGCTGCACTTCGGTCAGGTGGATGGCGCGGGCCATGCCACCGGCTTCTCCTCCGACAATCCGAATTACATGACGGCGCTGGCGAAGGTGGACGCGCATATCGGTGATGTGCTCTCAGCCATCAAGGCACGGCAGAACTACGCGTCGGAGCAGTGGCTCATCTTTTCCAGCACGGACCACGGCGGCACTGGCACTTCTCACGGCGGCCAGTCGGCGGAAGAGCGCGACATCTTCGTCCTTGTGAATGGCCCGGGCATGGCCGTCAGCCAAGTCGTCCCTGAAGCTGTCGGACAGCCTGCGCTCGCCCAGACCATCTTCAAATACCTCGGCGTGCCCGTGGATGCAGCCTGGCAGTTTGCGGAGCGGCCCTTCGGCCTCGCCTCGCAACCATCCTCAGTGCCGCAGGCCCGCGAGCGATGATCGAGATCGGGCGGCTCACTTCTCAGCAGCCTCGACGTATTCCGCTTTGGACAGCACTCCGTCGCGGTTTGTGTCGAATCGCTCAAACCGCTTCAGCGCTTCTTCGGCATCGCGTTGATGGCGCATGAACTCCTCACGCGTCAGCTTGCCATCGTGGTCCGTGTCCTTGCCTTTGAACATCTCTTCGCGGCTCATTTTGCCTTCGGTTGGGGCTGCGGGAGCAGGTTTGGCCTTCACTTTGATCTGTGGCAAAGCCATAGGTTGCTCAGCGAGCAGGGCGTTAAGTCGGGCAAGCACTTCCGGCTCTTTTGAAGCCAGGTTTTGGCGCTCCTGCGGATCAATTTGGTAATCGTATAGCTCAAACGTCGCGGACTCGGGTAGGGCACCGATCTTGTTCCATTCGACGAGGCGATAGCGTTCATCGCGGACAGCGCGGCCAAGTAGTTCACGGCGAGGGAAGACGTGCGTGATGTGATCACGATGCGCGGCAGTCGGATCATCCAGAAGCGTGGCAAAGCTGCGGCCATCGAGCCCTTGCGGTGCGGGCAGGCCGGTGAGAGCGGTGAGCGTGGGATAGATGTCCACGGTCTCGACGAGGGCAGAGGATGCTGTGCCTTTTTTGCCCGGCACGGCGACCATGAGCGGGATGCGCGCGGCAGTCTCGAAGTTCGTGTGCTTTCCCCAGATGCCGTGATCGCCCAGATGGTAGCCGTGATCGCCCCAGACGACGATGATCGTGTTGTCGGCAAGGCCGCTGGCCTCAAGCGCATCCAGCACACGACCGACACAGGCGTCCGCATAGCTCACGGCGGCATAGTAGCCGTGGATAAGCTGGCGCTTCTGTGCCTCACTCAGCGCTTCCTTACCCTGCGGGATGCCTTGGTATTTCCGCAGTTCATCAGTGCTGGGTCCAGCGGCTTCGGGCGCACCTTTCGGCAGCGTATCGCTATCTGGCAAAGGCAGTTTGGCAGCGTCGATCTGATCCCAGTATTTCTTCGGAGCGACGAAGGGCAGATGCGGCTTCAGAAAACCGACCGCGAGGAAAAAAGGTGCGTCTGATGTCTTCGCTGCGGCGAGTTTTTTCACTGCCTCGGCGGCGATGAGTCCATCGGCATAAGTGTCGTCCGGCACATCGGCGGATTCGGTGGGCGGGCCGCGTTGATCCTCGCCCTTGGCGTCTCCGTTCGCTGGCGTTTTGTTTTCGGGCAGGGCGTAGTAGTCGGCTTTGGGATGCAGCGGCTTTTCCGACCACGACTCCGCATCATCGTGATTGCCATGACCGGTGTGGAGAACCTTGCCGATGGCAGTGGTGTGATAGCCGTTGTTTTTGAAATGCTGCGCGAGCGTGACCGCCTCTGGGCGCGAGTCACGGAAGTTCGTCGAGAGATCATAAATGCCGAGCGTCTGCGGGCGCAGGCCGGTCATGAGTGCATTGCGCGATGGAGCACAAACAGCCTGATTGCAGTAAGCGCGATCCAGACGAAGCGAACGGCTGGCAAGACGATCCAAGTTCGGCGTTTTAGCATGAGCATCACCATAACAACCAAGCGCAGGCTTGAGATCGTCGAGGGCGATGAAGAGCACGTTGGTTCGCGTGCTGGTCTCAGCTGCAAACGCAACGCCGATGCAAAACAGGGCGGGGAAAATGAGAAGGAGCCGTTTCATAGGGTGCAAGAAGTAATGAGATTCAGTGTGGAGGCAGAAGGAAGTCTTTGAGCGAAGCCTCCGGGCCGCCGACTTTCAACTTCCGCACGTAAGTGACCTTCAGCGTGGAGGCTGGCGTTTCGGTTTCAAATGCGCGGCGTTTGGTATCGCTGTCGAGATGCCATTCAGGCCGGTAGATGCCAGTTTTGAGGTAGGGCGTGTATTCCTCGCCGATGGTGCTATAAACATTGGGTCCGGCATGGCGGAACACCTCGCGGCCATCCTGCCAGATTTCCAAGAGACCCTCGTCTTTCGGCGACCACTTCGCGTGGATGATCCACGAGATCCATTTGCCGCGCTCCACAGACTGATCGAGGCGCTGGCTGGTGCGGTCCGGCCCCTTCTGCGGCGAGCCGAAGGCGCGGTGGATGAACCAATTCCCGCCGCTGATGCCAATGGCAAGATTGGGATTCGTGGGCTTGAAGTTTCCAGGCACCGCGTGCCATTGCAGCACGATGTCCATCGCTTTAGCCGGGTCCGTCTCCGATTCCTCCGGCACGAGAATCTGCACGGCATACCAGCGTTCCTGAAAGCCCTTTTCTGATGGCAGGGAAATCTCCGCGCGGAACGAGTCTGGCGCGCGCTTCACCTCGAAACGCACAGCTTTGTTCCCTGCGGGCAGTTGCGGCGCATCCACCACGCGGATGCGTTCGGGCGTGGGCGCGGCCAGATTGTAGCGATCATCTTCGGAGAATCTCCACCGAGCCAGCGTGGCATCTTGAAAGTCATCGCTGAAGACCAGACGCCCGCCCTCCTTGAACACATCGCTGGGCCGAGTTCGTTTCACAGCGGGGAGTATTTTTAGCAACGACGTCCACAGCAGCGGCTGCGTGATGGCATTGTTGCGGCGGATTTCGAAAGCCTGCGGATCAGGTTTCAACTCGCGCCACAGGTCGAGGTATTTGTTTTCACCGTAGGCTAGGCCAGCAAAGAGCAGCGCGGGCTGCCGCACCGGCCAGCCTTCCCAGGCGTTCACATCGGGTGCCTTCGGCCAGGAGGCTTTGTCTTTCAGGAAGGGATAGAGAAAGGACACCGCGCGCTCCATGCCGCGTCCGTCCGGCGTGGTGAAGCGCCACAGATTATCCTCCGGTGTGGAGAGCAGCACGCAGAGCGCCGACATGATGTCGAGCTGGAATATGGAGTAGGCGTAGGGCTTCGTGCGGCCCAGCTCCAGCGGGAAGCCGCCGTCCGCGCCCATCTGGACACCGACGAAGACCTCTTTGAACTGGCGTCGGCATTCCGTGAGCAGCGTCTCATCGTGCGTCAGCGTGGCAAAGGCAGCCACCTGAACCCAGTAGGCCACCGCGTGGTTGTTCTTCGCCTTCGCCTCGTTCTTGCCCTTCGAACTTTCGATGAACCATTTCGTGTAATCGGCAAACCATTGGCGCAACGCGTCAAAGGTCTCCTGCGTCATCGCCTTCGAGTCCTTCAGTGCCAGAATCGTCAGCGGCACCTCCATGAGATGCAGCGTGTCAATGAGCCCCGTGCCACGATTCGGCGTCGGCAGACCCACGATGGCCTGTGCATGTTCCAGACTCGGCGTCATGCGCGTGTCGGCATTCACGAAAAACACCCGCAGCATCTCTACCGCCTTCTGCGCATGCTTCGCCTCCCGCGTCAGCAGATAAGCCGACGCCAGCGCCGATGTGGCATCCCGCATCGCCATGAGCGCCATCCGATGCTCGTTGAAGTTCCCAGGGTTCGACTGCCCATCCCGCATGATGTAAGGCTTGCCATCCGGCTTTGCCGGATCAGGCCAGTAGTAGTCGCTCATCGAGAAAAATTCATTCGCCGCACCCGGATTCTGCGGCGAGCGATGCTGCGTGAGGCTCACCGACTCCATCCCCAGCGCCTTCGCCGCCGCCGCCAGGATGCGCTCGCGATCCTGTTTCACCACCATCTCAGGACCAGGAGTGATGGCCCCTGCGGGCAAAGCAAAAAGGAAGCCCAGCAGGGCGGAGTGAAGCAGCTTGGTCATGGGTCGGAAAAAGGAGGGCCAGCGTAATGCAAAATCAGATCGGTTCGACGACAAATAGGTCAGAAAAAATCAACACACACGGTGCCAATGACAAAATCATGGTGGGTAAAATTATTTCTCTCCCAATGATTTTACCCTCCATAATTTTGTCATGACTCAGGGCTTCAAAGGCGCGCTCTCGAATCCCCACTCCGGCTTGATCGGCACTTGCAGGAAATCCAGCACGGTCGGTGTGACGAGACTTTGGAAGACTTTGCCATCGCGCTCTGCTGTAGGTTTGAATCCGGGGGCGTTGAAGAAGGCGAAGATCTGCCGCTCCTCGGGGCTTTGACCGCCATGGCCTTTCTTGATGCCGCCGTGATCGGTGGTGACGATGATCAGCCAGGACTCGTCTTTGAACTGAGGGCGCTTTTGCATCGCCTCCAAGACAGTGCCGATCTGTTTGTCGAGCGCCCGCAGCGTGCTGATGTAGGTCGGAATCTCCGGGCTGAAGCCGAACTGATGCCCGGCGTGATCCACGTCCAGGAAGTGCAGGAAGAGCACGTCTGGATTTTCTGCGGTCAGACAATGGACCGCTTCTTTGGCGACGTTGGCGTCAGTCAGCTCTCGCGTCGCAGCACCCTCCTTGACGACTTCGGTTGCGACGATGGTGTTGTTATTGGCGAGGTTTTCGCCGCTGCCTGCGATCAAGATGGAGTTCACCTCCGGCCAAGTATCCCCCACGACAGAACCAAGCCATGCGCTTGGCTTCAGCTCACGCAAGTAACGGAAAAAATGGGGATACTGTTTGAAGTGCCCAGCACTGAATTTAGCGCCATTGTGTAAGACGCCATGCTTGTTAGCGAAGACGCCCGTGAACAGCGTGGACCAGCCTGGACCACTGATCGTCGGCTGGTTCAGCACACCGATCAACTGACCTCCCGCCTCCATGTTCCAGCAGGCATGACCTTCGGTGGCGATCTTGGTAAAATGGGGCGCGCTGCCGTCCTTGATGACCTGTTCCATCACATCGCGGCGGCAGCCATCAATGCCCATCATGAGCACGCGGCGACCTTGGAAGTCATTCTGCCTTCCAGGGCCATCCGCCATGACCTGACCTATGAGACAGGTGGTCAGGATGGAAAAAATTAGAGCGCTGGCACAGACAGGGGGGGTGACGAAGTGGAGCATGGCAGTAAAATTGGCTGGTTGCTCAAATATCACAAATGTTGACTTGCAAGCAACAGCTCTTTGCGAAAAGATCGGCCATCATGTTTACCGTCAACCACCGCACTTACAACCCACCTGCAAAACCTGTCGTCGTCATCTGTCTGGATGGCTCTGCGGATGAATACCTCGACTGCGCTCTCGCACGCGGCCTCATGCCGAACCTCGCGAAGATGAGTGTGAACGGCTGGCGCGGGTTTGCCCGCGCGGCGATGCCGACCTTCACCAACGTCAACAACAGCAGCATCGTCACTGGTGTGCCGCCGAGCTTGCATGGCATCGGCGGGAACTTCTTCTTCGATACCAGCATCGGCGAGGAGGTGATGATGAACTCGTCGAAGTTCCTCCGCGTCGAGACGATCTTCCCGCACGCACAACGTGCTGGACGTAAAGTGGCCGTGGTCACCGCGAAGGAGAAGCTACGCGATATTTTCGCCAGCGGCCTCATCAGCGAGGGCGGCATCGCATTTTCAACGGAGAAGGCGAAACACGCCGTCATGGAGACGCATGGCATCGCCGATGTCGAGGCGCTCGTCGGCCCCACGCCGGAGATCTACAGCGGCGATGCGAGTCTCTATGTGCTGAAGGCCGGTGTGGCGCTGCTGCGCGATGGGCGTGCTGATTTCCTCTACCTGAGCACGACGGATTACATGCAGCACAAATACGCGCCAGAAGATGCGGAAGCGCTGGAGTTCTATGGTGCCATTGATGCTGAGATCGGTTGCCTGCTCGCGCTTGGGGCCGTCATCGGCGTCACGGCGGATCATGGCATGAACGCGAAGCAGCACGCCGACGGCACACCGAATGTCATCTACCTCGAAAGCGAACTCGTGGAGCACTTTGGCGAAGGCTTCCGCGTCATCCTGCCGATCACCGATCCCTATGTGGCGCATCACGGCGCGCTCGGTTCCTTCGCGCAGGTGCATCTTCCGCAGGGCATGGAGGCTGGTAAGGTTCGCGACTGGCTGCTGGCCCGCGCAGGTGTCACGGAGTGCCATGAGCGCGCCACCGCTGCACGATTGATGGAACTGCCGGAAGATCGCATGGGCGACCTCGTCGTTGCTAGCGCACGCAATGTCGTTCTGGGCCGCACGCCCGCTTATCATGATCTCACCGCGCTCGCCGGACATCTGCGCAGTCACGGTGGTCGTTACGAAGAAATGGTGCCGCTGGTGTTCAGCGAGCCTTTGAATGCCGCCTATGCCACCAGCGCTGCGGGTGATGTGCGGAACTTCGACATCTTCGAGATCACCTGCAACGGCACACATTAATTCATTCACATCGCCATGCCACACGCAGTCATCATCGGGTCGGGAATCATCGGTCTCAGCCACGCCATCACGGCGAAAGAGCGCGGTTGGCAGGTCACGCTGCTAGAGCGTGACGGACGTGCGCTTGGAGCCTCGGTGAGGAATTTTGGCACACTCTGGCCGATCGGGTGCGCCTTTGGGCCGGAGCGTGAGCAGGCGTTGTTTGGCCTGCGCCGCTGGAAGGAGCTGGCAGCACGGGCGGGCTTCTGGATTCGTCCACAGGGCTCGCTCAGCCTCGCCTACCGCGAGGAGGCCTGGGCGGTGCTGAACGAGTTTGCCTCGGGAAGCGGCGAGTTTGCGCTGCTCGACCGCGCGGAGACGCTGCAACGCTTTCCAGCGGCTAATCCAGACGGACTGCGCGGCGCACTCTTCAGCGCGGCGGAGACTGTGGTGCATCCACCCTCTGCCAATGCCGCACTGGTGTCCTACGCACGAGAGCTGGGCATTGAGATGCACTTTGGAACGCCGGTGATTCGCGTGCATGATGACGCCGTGGAGACCAGCGATGGTCAGCGCTTCGCCTTTGACCGACTCGTCATTGCCGCTGGGGATGACATGCGGCTGCTGTTTCCGCAGGAGCTCGCCGCCGCGCAGATCTATCGCTGCCGCTTGCAAATGATGCGCACTGTGCCGCAGCCGACGGGTTTCGACCTTGGTGCGATTCTAGTGAGCGACTTGACGCTCTGCCATTACCCAGCTTTCCGTGACTGCCCGAGCACGCCGAAGCTGCGGTCGCGGTTGGAAGTGGAACTGCCGCAGCATAAAGAATGGGGCGTCCATGTGATCGCCGCGCAACATCATGATGGCACCCTCACGCTGGGTGATTCGCATGAATACGCTGCGGACTTCGCGCCGGATAGCCACGCCGAGGTCGATGAGCTGATCCTCGACGCGCTGCGTGGCTTTGTGTGTCTGCCGGATCTGCGGATCGCGCAGCGCTGGCACGGCATTTATTTGAAGAGTAAAATCGGGCAGACACAGGTGGTGCTGCATCCCCGCGAAAACGTGACGATGGTCACGGCGATGGGCGGGCTCGGGATGACGCTGAGCTGGGGGCTCGCGGAAAAAACCATCTCAGACTGGCAGCCCTGAAAATTTCCGCAACACTACTCATTTCATGATGACGCCCACCACCTCCCCAAAATCGGGTGTCATCGCCCGCTGGCTGGCGCGTCCGTGGGTGCTCACGCTCTGGTGCATGGTCGCCGCATTCGGTGCCTACGCCACTATGTATGGCTTTCGGAAGCCGTGGACAGCGGCGGGTTTTGCGGGCGCGGAATACAGCGTGGCTTTCAAGACCTGGCTCGTCACGGCGCAGGTGATCGGCTACATGCTCTCGAAATGCCTCGGCATTAAAATCATCGCGGAAATGGTGCCAGCGCGGCGCGCGGCGGTCTTCCTTGCACTCATCGGCGTGGCACAGGCGGCGCTGCTCGGGTTTGGCCTCACCCCAGCGCCGTGGAGTCTCGGGTGGCTCTTTCTCAATGGTCTCGCGCTCGGCCTCGTCTTTGGTCTTGTCCTCGGCTTTGTGGAAGGGCGCTGCATGACGGAGTTCTTCATCGCGGGGCTCTGCGCCAGCTTTATCCTCGCGGACGGTGTGGCTAAAACCGTCGGTGCTTGGCTGCTCGTGAGTGGTGTCTCAGAAAGGTGGATGCCGTTTGCCGCTGGGCTATTCTTCGCGCTGCCGTTGCTCCTTTTCGTCTGGATGCTGAAGCAAATACCGGCACCCAATGCCGCTGACATCGAGGCGCGCGCGGAGCGGGCTACGATGACGGCGGGCGACCGCTGGGCAATGCTACGCCGACACGGCCTGCGACTTATGGCCATCTTGCTGATGTATCTGCTCATCACCGTGCTGCGGAGCATTCGCGCAGATTTCGCGCCGGAGATTTGGGTAGGACTTGGCCTAAGCGACCAACCGGGTGTGTTTGCCAGCTCGGAGTTTTGGATCGCGCTCGCCATCGTCGTCATCAATGGCTCGCTCGTCTTCGTGCGCGACAATCGCCTCGCCTTCTTCGCCTCGCTCGGCCTCTCTGCGCTTGGCCTCGTCCTCGTGCTGGTCGCCTTGCTCGCGCAGCGTGCGGGGGCGCTGACGCCTTTTGCCTTCATGGTGCTGCTCGGCTTCGGGATGTATCTGCCCTATGTCGCTGTGCATACCACGGTCTTCGAGCGCCTCATCGCGATCACGCGTGAGCGTGGTAACATCGGCTACCTGATGTATCTGGCCGACTCCATCGGCTACCTCGGCTATGCGGGGGTCATGCTCAGCCGCAGCTTGTATCCTGCGAAGGCGCAGTTCCTCGATTTCTTCCTCAACGTCGCCACCGGCATCGCCGCCACTGGACTCGTGCTGGTGCTGATTTCTATCGTCCTCTACTCCCAGATGAAGGCCGCACCTCTCACCAAAAGCCAACTCGCGGAAGGGTGAGCTGCGCGCTTGATCAGACGATGAAAGTCACCCGCCAAATGTCACACTGCCACGAACGGATTGATGATCATCAATCCCGCGATGTGCTTCAGCTTCAAGCCGCCGTCCGCCGTGATTTCCACCTCGGTTCGGATCGTGTTCATGGGCGCGAGTTTACCAGACTACCCTCAAACATCCAACCCGCATTTTAATCCGCCGATGAACCCCGCCCGCATCCAGCTTTTCCATGGTGCTCATCAGCCTTTTCAAATGGGCACGGCAGCACTGCCTGATGAACTTCATTCCGGCGAAGTGCTCATCGAAATCTCGCTCGCCACCATCTGCGGCTCTGATTTGCACACGACCGAAGGACGACGCTCGGCACCCACACCTTGCGTGCTCGGGCATGAGGCCGTGGGACATGTGGTGAGCAGCGCCCGCGATGGCATCGCCTACGGCCAACGAGTGACGTGGACTTTAGCAGACAGTTGCGGCCAATGCGCACCCTGCACTCGCTGGCATCTACCGCAGAAGTGCGCGCATCTTTTCAAATACGGCCACGCCTCGCTGAGCGACGGCAGCGGGCTGAACGGCTGCTATGCCAGCCACATCGTCCTGCGGCCTGGCACACAAATCATGACCGTGCCGGATGCGCTGCCAGATGCCATCGTCGCTCCCGCGAACTGTGCGCTCGCCACCATCGTCAATGCGCTCGAAATGCTGCCTGATCCTTGCGAAAGCGCCCTCGTGCAAGGTGGTGGACTGCTCGGTATCTACGCCTCCGCGTGGTTGAGGCATCGTGGTGTGCGCGAGGTGTTTTGCACTGATCTCAGCCCGCAGCGTCTCGCGCTGGTGGCGGAGTTTGGCGGCATTCCCGTGTCGCATGGCGAAAAAATGCCGCAGGTGGACCTCGTGCTGGAAGTCACTGGCAGTTCCGCTGTCATTCCCGATGGCGTGAAAGCGCTACGGCCTGGAGGTCACTACATCTGGGCCGGCATGGTGCATCCCGACACAAAGCTAGACCTCACCGGCGAGGCCGTGCTGCGCAAATGCCTCACGCTGCGCGGTGTCCATAATTACGCTCCACATCATCTTGTCACCGGGCTCGATTTCCTCGCGCAGAGCCACACCCGCCTGCCGTTTGAAAAACTCACTAGCCCCGCGCTGCCCCTCGAACAACTCAACGAAGGCTTCGACCTCACCCGCAGCCGCCAATGGCAGCGCGTCGCTATCCAACCCTGATTTCCTCTCATGCTCTCCCTTCCCAGCTACATCGCCGGTGCCGCCGTTTCGTCCGATCAATGGATCGAAGTCACCAACCCTTGGAACAACGAAAAAGTCGGACGTGTGGCCTGCATCAGCCGCGAGCAGCTCAACGAAGTCATTCAAACGCATCACGAACCTCATGAACCGCTCACGCGCTACGAGCGCAGCCGCATTCTGAACAAGACGCGCGACCTTCTCGAAGCCCGCCGCGAGGAGTTTGCGCGACTCATCACCTCCGAAGCTGGTCTCTGCCTGCGGGAGACACGCTACGAGGTCGGACGCGCCTGCGATGTCTTCAGCTTTGCGGCCATGGAAGCCTTGCGCGATGACGGCCAAACCTTTTCTTGCGACATCTCACCCACAGGCAAAGCGCGGAAGATTTTCGCCCTGCGTGAGCCGCTCTCACTCATAGCCGCCATCACGCCCTTCAATCATCCGCTCAATCAAGTCGCCCACAAGCTCGCGCCCGCCATTGCCGCAGGTGCTCCGCTCATTTTGAAGCCATCGGAAAAGACGCCGCTCACTGCCGTGCGGCTCGTCGAGCTGCTCTACGAGGCTGGCTTGCCCGGCCACATGTTGAGCTGTATCCACGGCAGCCTCGATGAAGTCACGCGCCCGATGATCCGCGACGAGCGCATTGATCTCGTGACCTTCACTGGGAGCGTCAAGGTCGGCAAAGAGATCGCAAGCACCGCAGGCTACAAAAAGACCTGTCTAGAACTCGGCGGGCACTCGCCGCTCATCGTGCTTGATGACGCCGACCTCGATCTCGCTGCGAAGCTCGCGTGTGAAGGTTGCTTCCGAAACAGCGGCCAGCGCTGCACCGCCGTGCGTCGCATTATGGTTCAGGAAAGTGTGCTCGCGGAGTTCACGCAGCGCTTCCTCGAGTTGGCGAAAACATACCTCTGTGGTGATCCGACCGACGAAGCCACCTATGTCGGCACCGTCATTGATGAAGCCTCTGCCACCAGCCTGGAGAAGGCCGTTCAAGATGCCATCTCACGCGGCGCTCAGCTTCTGCACGGCGGTGCTCGTCGTGGTGCATTGATGGAGCCCACGATCCTCGCCGACGTGCCGCGGGACTCCACGCTGGGCACTTGCGAATGCTTCGGCCCGATCGCGCCCATCTTTGCTGTGCGTGATCTTGATGACGCCATCGCCTACACGAATGCCACGCCCTACGGCCTCAGCAGCGGCATCGTCACGCGCAACATGGAGTCCGCCATTAAAGCTGTGAAGGGTATCAAGGCCGGCACCATCAACGTCAACGAAATCCCCGGCTACCGCCTCGAACTCAGTCCCTTCGGCGGAGTCAAAGACAGCGGTCTCGGCATCAAAGAAGGCGTCGTCGAAGCCATTAAGTTCATGACTACAGTGAAGACATTTTCGCTGCCGTGGTAAATTGCAGCACGAGATGTCCTCCGCATCGCGTTCGCCGTGCATCTTGAAAAGGCTGGCATCTGCTGATAGCATCAAGACTCCACCTTTGCGGACTGAGTCTTTACTTTAGCATTCCATGCAAATCTTCTATAAAAATGTATCCTCATGCGCATACGGCGGTGCGCAGCAGCACAGGAACCGCAGAGTTTGCGAAGCGGTGATCTGATGCCAGGCGCTGGGTGGGATGAGGATGGCGTCACCGGGGCTGACGTTTTTGATTTCACCATCCATCTCCATCACGCCGCTGCCTGCGAGAATGAAGTAGAACTCCTCGCTGAGCTTGTGGTAGTGACGTTGAGTGGTGCAGCCAGCGGGCAGGGTGGCTTCAGCGAGGCTCTGGTTTTGCACGGGGGCGTTCGTGCGATCCAGAATGCTGCGGATGGTGGAGCCGTCCTTGGTCGTGAAGGGCGGCTGTTCGGAAAGGCGGTTGATTGTCATGGCGGGTGCGGCATCGTTTCGCGGCTTCGCGGAATCCGCAAGCGTGAACCGATGTCTTCCTCCCCTGCCAGCATGGAATCCTCAGCCATCACTCACTCGGGTGATCGTATGCGAGGGCGACTTCCCATCAGGCCGAGCGCTCGCTTTGAGATCGCTGGGCGGACCACGATCATCACGGACGCTTCCTCAGGGCTCGGCGCGGAGTTTGCCCGGCAGCTCTCGCTTCATGCGGCGTGTCTGGTGCTGGTGGCGCGGAGTGAGGAGGCGTTGCAGAAGCTTGGGGATGAATTGAAGAAGGGGCATACCACGCTGCAAGTGATCATCATCGTCGCTGATCTGGCCACGGACGCGGGCCGCGCCTTGCTCTGGGAGAAGGTGGATTCGCTGGAGATCAAGCCCTCGCTGCTCATCAATAACGCGGGCCTCGGTGATTACGGTGCCTTCGCGGAGGCGGACCCAGCGAGGATTCGGGCTCAGATTGACGTGAACATCACAGCGCTCACCTTGATCACGCACAGCTTCCTCGCTCGCGTGCAAACGAGCGCTGAAAAGCCAGCGGGCATCATTCATATCAGCTCGCTGGCCAGTGCCTTGCCCATCCCTGACCTAGCGGTCTATGCAGCGACGAAAGCTTATGTGACCAGCTTCTCCGAAGCCCTCACGCTGGAGCTGGCGGAACGAAACATCCAAGTTACCTGCGTCTGCCCCGGCCCCACGCCGACCCACTTCGGAGCCACCGCGCAACGCTCCCCTGATAAGGACATTGACCGCACGGGCCAGGATCTGCTCCGCATTCCGCCGCAGCGCGTCGTCACCGAAGCGCTGAACGCACTGACGCGCAGAAAGGCTTGCATCTTCCCCTCGAAACGTGTCACGCTGGCCGCGTTCCTATTTCAGAAAATGCCGCGTCCCTTGCTGCGGTTCATCAATCATCTGCGTCTCGCCAAGAGCAGAGCAAAACCCTGATTCCACGCCCGAATGTCCAACGAGTTCAAACCTGGCCGCGAGCCCCTGAAGCACATCATCGAACACGCCGTGCCTCCGCCCGAGGACGGTTCTGACGTTCCCACCCAGTGGCGCTCCAACCGCATGGGCTGCTTCACCCTGCTGTTCCGCGTTGGCCTAACTGCGGCCCTCATAGCCGCCTGCATCATCCCCTTCACGCCTTATGGAGCACGGGTCAAAAAAGCCTTCGACGCCTTCATGGGCCACGGCCCCAGCCCGAAAATCATCACTAAAGATGTGGTTAAAGAGGTCATCAGAGAGGTGCCCCGGCTTGATCCCTTGCCCCTTAAATTCGTGCCGCGTAAGGAAGTGGATGTCACCCAGCTTTTTAATGACATCCAGATCAAAACCACACTCACCACCAGCGAAGGCGGCTACGCCAGCTTAGAGATCGGCGATAAAGACTCCTACTCCGCCGAGTTCCAACTCAAGCTCCGCGTGCCCAAAGCCAACCAGACCGTGCCCGAGCTGGCCCGCCTTAATCCCAGCCTTCCCAAGCTCCTCCCCGCCCTGCCACAGCTCCTCGAAAACGGCAAGGTCTCCGGCTTCTACCACAAGCTTTACGAGAACAAAGTCACAGGGATCGAGCACAGCCTCACGCGACTGAACAAGGTGCTGGACCGCCACAACTTCTTCGACTGCGAGACCATCCTCGAGCTTCAACATCCCGTCACCAAGCGCAACGCCCTACTCATCCAGAGCGAGATGGACGTCGTCGCCGACGGCTCTGATGGCGACCGCATGGCCACGATGGATGCCAGCATATATAACAGCGACTACTATCAGCCCTTCACCAGCTACACCTGGGCCAAACAAACCAGCACGCCGAACCCCTTGCTCTCCCGCTGGCAGTCGCGCTATGACACTGCGAAAGCCGCCGCTGGTGCGAAGGGACTCTCCACGGCGAAGGCCAATGAACTCAAGGCCGAGCTGCAACACCTGAGCGCAGACATTACCGGCCTCAAGACCCGCAGCAGCCTCATCGGAGATAAAGATCCCTTCATCGTCATCTCGCTCCTTTTCAAAGACTACCCCCGCATCATGGCGCAGGCCCCCTCCATCGGCGACTACTGCGCCGTCATTCATGGTGATAAGATTTACCCCGCCATCTGCGGCGACTACGGCCCCAGCATGAAGATGGGCGAAGCCTCGCTGCTCATCGCCAAGAAGATCAATGACAAAGCCACGCCCTACATTCGCGGCGAAGATGATTTGAAAGTCAGCTACCTCATCTTCCCCGGCACCGCAGACAAGCCCTTCGGCGCGCCGAACCTCGACAAATGGCATGAGAAGGTGAGCGCTTATCTCAAGGAAATCGGCGGCCTCGGTGACGGCTTCGCCTTGTATAAATGGGAGAATCCCTTCCCGCCGAAGCCCACACCCGTGGCCGCTGGCGACACTGCAAAACCAACTGAAGTCAAACCCTCGGAACCCGCCAAGCCGGAAGGAACTCCCGCCGCCACTAATCCGACCACCACAGTCCCCGCCCCAACGGAAACACCCGCCTCCGCGCCCGCAAAAGTGCCCGCAGACAAACCCAAGTCCGCGACCAAAGCGAAGACCAAGAAGCCAGCACATTAGATATTTGGGAGCGATCTTCGGTTCCAAAACAGAAATGCTTGACGGCACCATCGGCTTCAGTTGTCATCAGCATGAATGACAGGCTTAGACTCGTCGCCCTCCTCATCCCAACGCCTGACATCCGTGGACGCGTATCGCGGCTTCGCCTTGTTTCTCATGGTGTTGGAATTGCTGGATCTGGATGAAGTGGCCAAGCATTTCCCCGACAATCCCTTCTGGGAATTCATCGGTTTTCACGCTGCGCATGTGGCTTGGACGGGTTGCTCATTGCATGATCTGATCCACCCATCTTTCTGTTTCCTGGTCGGCGTAGCCCTTCCCTTTTCGATAGCCAATCGACTGGCGAAAGGTGAGCCCAAATCTAAGCTGATAGTCCATGCGCTGTGGCGCTCCTTGATCCTCATCATCCTCGGAATCTTCGTTCACAGCCTGGATCGTGCGATCACGAACTGGACGTTTGAAGATACCCTGACCCAGATGGGTCTCGGTTATCCGGTTCTCTTTCTGCTCGGGTTCGCCAGCGACCGGATACGCTGGGCTTCATTGGTCGTGATCCTCTTCGG
>JANYJH010000141.1 GCA_025361865.1 Phragmitibacter sp. | reverse complement strand
AGCTTCTTCACCCCCGCCCGACGGGCCGCAGCCGTAAAGACTTCAGGATACATCCCGTTTCCGGCGATGAGGGCGATGGGATCAGGCGTCAGCATAGGCAAGCCAAGACTAAAGCAGATGCGTCAAGGTGGGGGTATTTTAACAGTTGTATATTATGCTACAAAGTTGGAAAAATTAGAGGAATATCTATGTTAGTCCTTGTAACTTCTATGCAAAAAGAACGACTGCCCGATATTTTCGTTAGCCCTCCAACAAAAGTATATGATTTCCTAAAGCAGGTCGAATCACTTGTAATTCCTGGTTATGCTATTTCTCGGAGGTCAGACTGCATCGGAGAAGACGTTGAGATTCTTGAGTTTCACCCGCAAGTTCTCTCCAAGCATAAGGGGCTTTTTGGTCAACTCACCGCTTCGCCATTTCACGGGCGTCGAGCACAAATCGAGGTTCGTGCACAACGATGGCTCGATGCCTACTATCCTTCCTACGATACCTATGTAGCAGCTGCCCGCGCTATGTTCGGCCCTGTTATTTCTACTTACCGTAAGCGATACGGAATGGCCTGCCCAATCCGAATTCAATCGAAGAGAGCTCTAGAACCTCGATTGCCAGAACGCACAAAGTATTTCTTCGACCAGTTCGTAGCATCGGCTAACAAACAGGGCTTGCATGCTCTAGATTGGAAGCGCTTCTACCATTTTGTTTGGGCGGCGCATCACGGGCGTATTAATGCCAATGAAGAAGATATTGGGTTACTACTGCTGAAAAGTGGATTTTCCGAAGAAATGTCTAACAGCCTTGCTGACCTTTACCTTCACGGACGCCAATTCTACGCTAATAGAATTATGCTCGCCTATATGTATCCACCTCAATATAGGGATGCCTGACTATTCAACATGAAACGCACCTCTCAACTCAGCACCCTCGCACTCTTCACGGCTCTTCTTTTATTCGTCACCAGCCTTCATGCCCAGGCCCCCAAGCCGACGCAGACGAATGTCCCGTATGGCAAGCATGAGCGGCAGGTTTTGGATTTCTACCAAGCGAAGTCGGAGAAGCCTGCGCCGCTGCTGTTCTTCATCCACGGGGGTGGTTGGATGGGTGGGGATAAGACCAATCCTGACTTCCTCGCGAAGTGCCTTGAGTCCGGCATCTCAGTCGTTTCCATCAACTACCGTCTCATTCCCGATGCCATCGCTGAGAAGGTCGATCCGCCAGTCAAAGCGTGTCTCGACGATTCGGCCCACGCTTTGCAATTCGTCCGCAGCAAGGCCAGCGAGTGGCACCTCGACAAGGAGCGCATCTGCGGCTGCGGCGGCTCGGCTGGCGGATTCAACACTCTGTGGCTGGCCTTCCATCCTGACATTGCCGATGCGAAGAGCGCCGATCCCATCGCTCGTGAATCCACGCGCTTGCGCTGTGCCATGACCTTCGTCCCGCAGACCTCTCTCGATCCGAAGCAGATGAAGGACTGGATTCCAAACAACGACTACGGCCATCATGCCTTCGCATTGCCAAGCATGAAGGATTTCTTGGACAAGCGTGAGGCGTTGATGCCGTGGATTCAGGAGTTCTCGCCGTATGCGCTGGCCACTTCTGATGCCCCGCCCGTTTATCTGTTCTATGACTCCGTTCCAGCTCTCGGCCAACCTTTCAAAGACCCGCCGCATTCGGCGAACTTCGGCGTGGGATTGGCAGAGAAGCTGAGGAGTGTCGGCATTGATTATGAGCTGAATTACACGGGCGCAAAGGAAGTGAAGCATCCCGATATTTTCAGCTTCATTCTGGAGAAGCTAAAGTAGCCTCCGACCACTGATTTTCTTACCGCTAATAAACGCTTATTGACGCTAATTAACTTCAGTTCAGAGCATTAGCGTTCATGAGCGAATATTAGCGGTTAAATCTCAATCTTAGATCACTGACTTTCCAACCGCTCACCCACGCTGACTAACGCTAACAGCTTCCTCTCGAATCATCGTTCATGTTAGCGTGAGTTAGCAGTTATAGACCGGATCAGGCTTCATTAGAGCACGAACTTCTCGCACTGCCCCATAAACGCGATGGGATTCTCAAAGACCACGCGCTGGATGCTCTCCTGACTCCAGCCGCGTTTCCGCATCTCCAGCATGGTCTTGGGCACGGCCAGCGGATCGCTGACGCCCCAGTCGCAGGCGGAGTTCATCCAGATGTGTTCCGCCTGACGCTGCTCCAGCATGTCGATGGCGCGGTGCGGGCTGCATTTGCTTTCAGGATACAGGGTCATGCCTGCCCAGAAGCCTTGATCAAGCACGAGGTCAATGGTGTGCTCTTCGACGTGATCTATGATGACGCGCTCGGGGTTGATCTTCGCGTGGTTCTTCAGGGCATCCAGAATGAGCCGCGTGCCTTTGCGCTTGTCCTCAAGATGCGGCGTGTGAACGAGAACGAGCTGATCGTGATCGGCGGCGAGCTGGATGTGCTTCTCCAGGATGAGGAGCTCATTGCGGCTGTTCTTGTTCAAGCCGATCTCGCCAATGCCGAGGACGTTCGGCTTGTTCAAGAACTCGGGGATGAGCGCGATGACATCATCTGCAAGCTGGACGTCTTCCGCTTCCTTCGGGTTGATGCAGAGCCAAGAGAAGTGCTTCAGGCCAAACCGCGCCGCGCGCTTCGGTTCGTATTCCGTGATCTGGCGGAAGTAATCGTAGAAGCCCTGCGCACTGTTGCGGTCAAAGCCAGCCCAGAAGGCGGGCTCACAGATGGCGACGCATCCGGCTAAGGCCATGCGTTCATAGTCATCCGTGGTGCGGCTGACCATGTGGCCGTGGGGTTCGATGTATTTCATAAGGATGAAGGTGGAAGGATGAAGGATGAAAATCTGAACTGAGTGAAGAAGCTATTTCATCCTTCAGCCTTCTACCTTCATCCTTTCAATCTGATAAGCTCCCGCCGCGCCTTGGATGGTGGCTTTGGCGATGGGTTCCTCGCTGGGATCGCTCAGGCTGAGGAGGACTTGTTTAGCGCGGTCAGGTTCGCTTTGGCTGAGGAACTGGAGAGCGCTCTTCAGAGCGGTGACGCGGTAGTCGGTGTCCTGTCCGGCGTGCTGAACACGGTCGAGGAACGCGGCGACTTCGATGAGCTTGAAGCGTGTGTCCATGAAGCTGAGGTCCACGAGATTGACCTGTTGAGGGGGCTGCCAGTCGTTCATGCCAGATGATAACCAGAGCCGTCAGACGGGCAAAGTCATTTCTTCCACGATCAAAGTAGAGACTTCGCCTGAGGTATTCCACGGAGCATCGGGAATGCGGCTTCGATCCCCATTCCAAGAGAAATCTGGAAGCGACGGGGGATTGGCCTTTGGTCCAATGTCCCTAGATTCTATCAGCCCGCGAGCATCATGTGACGATTTATTTTCTTGTTGAACCGTCACAATCTTGCCCATTACGAACATATTCTCTGACACAGCTAATCATGCCTCCTGAGAAACTGTGCCAAATAATAACCTCTAAATAAAAAACACCATGAAGATAATAAACATCCTATCGGCGGGAGCGCTCATGCTGCTCTCATCCTGCGCTCAGACCTCCTCCACGGGTAACTCCGGCAGCGTCTTTACTTCCGGGACTTACGAACAGGGTTTCAAGGCGGGTCACAATGATGCGGTTTACAAATCCACGCGTGATCCGCATCGGGCTCTCTTGGAGGCGAACAATCCCTCGGTGAACAGCTTCGAAGATGGCTATGTGGCCGGATTCGATGGTGCCGCGAAGTCTCGCTAAGAAATGCAGCGGCCAGCTTGAGCGTGGTTGATTGATCCTGATCTCATCGTAAGGGATGAGGACAGCGATTCCGCCAGCCACTGCTCAAGCTTCATGCCAAATCAACCACTCCAGAATGATGAACTGCGCCGCTATGCGCGACACCACAGCATCCCTGAATTCGGGATGGCGGGGCAGCAGAAGCTGAAAGCGGCAAGGGTGCTGTGTATCGGTGCGGGCGGCCTTGGATCGCCCATCGCCATGTATCTGGTCGCAGCGGGCGTGGGTAGAATTCGTCTCGTCGATGCGGATGTAGTGGATGAATCCAATCTGCAACGCCAACTCCTTCACGGAACGAAGGACATTGGCCGAAGCAAGCTGGAGTCAGCGACCGAGCGGCTTCGCGATCTCAATCCGCATGTAACCGTGGAAGGTCACGCGGTTCGTTTCACTTCCGAGAATGCCTTCGAGCTAGTGAAGGACTGCGATGTGGTCATTGACGGAACGGATAATTTTCCAACCCGTTACCTGAGCAATGATGCGTGCGTCTTGCTGAAGAAGCCGAATGTCTATGGCTCCATCTTGCGCTTTGACGGCCAGTGCTCGGTCTTCGCACCGCATCTCGGCGGGCCGTGTTATCGGTGCATGGCACCGAAGCCGCCGAGACCGGGATTGGTGCCCAGTTGTGCGGAAGGCGGCGTGCTCGGCGTGCTGCCGGGATTGATCGGGACGATGATGGCCACCGAGGCGATCAAGCTCATCACGGGCATCGGCCAGCCGCTCATGGGGCGCCTGCTGCATGTGGATACGCTGAGCATGAAGTTCCGTTCTTTCAATCTGCGCCGCGATCCTGAATGCGCGCTTTGTGGAGATCATCCGACGATCACAGAGTTGGTGGACTACGAGGACTTTTGCGGTATCAAAGAAGACAAGATGCAAGACGACGAATGGACCGTGGCCGACCTCAAGAAACTCGGGGATGAACAGGCCCGCTTCTTCCTGCTGGATGTGCGGGAGCCCTTTGAGCATGACATCGCTCACCTTGAAGGCGCGGTGCAAATCCCGCTCGGGCAACTGGGCGAGCGCTTGAATGAACTGCCACGGGATCAGATGATCGCCGTGCATTGCAAGAGCGGTGGTCGTAGTGCCAAAGCCGTCGCCATGCTCCGTGAAGCTGGCTTTGCGGATGTGCATAACGTCGCAGGCGGAATCAATGCGTGGTCGCAAGAGATTGATTCCTCGGTGCCGCTTTATTGACTTTAACTACTCCGTTATGATCGAAGATAACATTCTCGCCATCCTCCGCTGCCCGGTCACAAAGCAAAAACTGCGCTGGGCCACTGACGCGGATAAGACTGCGAAAGGCTTGCCCTTGGCTGAGACGGCGCTGATCACCATGGACGGTTCGCGCACCTATCGCTCGCAGAATGGCATCCCCATTCTGCTGCCTGATTCTCAGTTGGAGGAAACGGTCGCGACGGGCTTGTAGAAGATTGAGACTGCCCGACGCAGCAAAGGAGATTCACGCGAGGCATCGTAAACAAGGTCTTTCTCGGCGCGGCTTTTCATCATCAGGTGATAAGCGCTGATGCATTCCAGACCGGCATTCAGAGCGCCCATCATCGGCAGGTATTCGAGCGTATCTTGAGAGAAGTTTTCCACCATGCCCCACGGCGGGAAGAGGTTCTCCGCTTCCATGTTGCGCAGCATGGAATAGACATCTGAAGGCTTCTCATTCAGACACCCCGACATCAAAACGTAATGCGGGTGAAGCAGTTCCTGATTCTTAAGATCGGCACCGCCCACGAAGTAGCCCAGACCGCCCTTCGCCTCGCCTGCGGAGAGGCCGTAGAAACCATGATGCGCCGCCTGACCCGTAGGATAATTAGTGGGGAAGTAAGCCTTTTGTTTGGCCAGAAGTTTCAGGCGAATCTCCCGCCAGTTCTTCTGCGTCACACCATCAGGCCGCTCCTCATCAAAGTCTGGGTAGAAGATGCTCTGGATCTCAGGAATGAAGCCGGTGCCCTGATACGCATGGCCGCTCGGTTCCATTCTGGGAGGAACAGGCTTGTTGGAAGCCGTCGCCAACGCGAGAACGAGCGCCGTTTCTCCGCCCCAATCTTTCCACACGCCGGGAAGCAAGGTGACGCCATCATCACGGATGCCGTGCTTAATATAGCCCTCACCATCCACAAGGCCATCCAAGGCGAGGCTTTGAATCTCCGTCACGATGGTCTGCTCCATCTCCTTATCCTTCAGCACTTTGGCTGCGAGCAAGAGCGAGTGATAGTAGATGCTCGTGTCCACCACGCTGTATTCGGTGCCTTGCAGAATATGATAAACCTTGTCCTTATCCTGCTTGATAAAGTGGGGGAGTAACCCTGATGGGCCTATCAGTTTAGCCACCTGATCATGTGTGGTTTTGAGGATGCGAAGAGCCATCACTTCGGAGACGATTCCTCGCGATGCGGCCAAAGCGCTTCCCAGAGTGAAAAGCCCGCAAGCAGGCACATTGTCGAATTGTCCCTCCCGCAAATGCGCACGGTCCTTCACGAAGCCCGTGCTCACGCTGTAACACCGGGCCAACTTCGCGTAACTGGCCAGAAAAACATATTCGTCATAAGGAATCGCTGGTGCCTCCACGATGAAGCTGAGGGAATGCAGCGCGGCCACTGTGCCGCCCTCTGCGACCCAGTTTACATACTTGGCAGTCTTAATCTCTTCGGGGTCAAAATTCGTCACAAAGTCTCGCACGTCCGGCGTGTCCAGTTTGATGCCCTTGGACCAGCGCATCGTTTGATTGGCCGTCTTAATTTCGAGCTTCAGTTCTCCTTTGCCCTTCGCGCGGAATTCGATACCCACGATCTTTGGCTGATACTTCGCGATAATAAAGGCTGGATACACCGCGCGGAAATCCAGCACCTTCTCCTTCTCTTCACCCATCCCAGCGAGCCCATGCCACATCCCGCCCCATTGATCCTTAGGCATGGCCACATCCACCACGCTCGGCTCCCAGCCGATGTAGTCCATCCCCGCGCCGATGAATCCAAAGTCCGTCCCCAGATGCGTGTAGCTCAGGAACGGGTTCATCTCCGGCTTGAAGAGCTGCCGGGCGTTGCTCGTAGGCGCAAAGAGCGTCATGTATTCATGCACCGTCTGGCGCACGCGACGTGGCTCATCCGGCGGCGTCTCCGCGAATAAGCTCGCGCCCAGCAGCACGGTCGTAATGCGCACGGCAGAACTCATTCCCTTGCGAAGAGCAGAGGAATAAAGACGCAAACCAAGTCCAGTATATCCCGGAAACATTTTGAAATAATAAGCTAATCTAAAAATTCTGTAAACACTAAAATTTCAAGGGCAACAAAATACGCCGCCCCATTGCCAAAGAGTCGCTTGTATCCATTACGCCCCTCCATTAGCTAAAAGACGATTTCCATCAGCCCCTTTTATAATGTCAGTCACGGCATCCACCTCCTCGCACGCGAGCATTCTCAGCAAAATCTGGGAGTTCCTCAAGATCAGCCCCCTCAGCACCCTGCTCATCTACTGCCTGCTCTCCGTGATGATTCGCGAGAACTACCCGTTCTCCAACTTCCCCATGTATTCCAATCCCAGCCCCGAGCGCATGTATTACGCCCTCGCAGATGGAGATGGGAAAGTGCTGCCCATCGCCACCTTGACCGGCATCACCAGTCCGAAGATCGGCAAAATCTACCGAAAAATCGTGGATGAACGCTCCCGAAAGCTCAATATCAACCCCTCTAAATTCACGCCGGAACAAGTCGAAGCCATCGGGCTGGAGATCCTTCAGCAACTCCGTCACGAAGCCGAGACCAAGAAACAGACGCTTCCGCCGAAGCTCCAGATCATCAAGACCTACATCAGTTACAAGGACGGCCAGATCGTCGAAACCTCCAATTCCATCGCCAAAGAATAGCGCCCCATGATCCGTCGTCTCTTCTCCGGTTGGTTCCAGTTGCCCACCGTCAGCCCGTTGGAAGGCTTTCTTTCGCGATTGCTGTTCGCCTGCGTCCTCGTCTTCACGCTCCGTCAGGGCATTCAGTTCACGACCGAACCGCATCCCGTCGGCCTGTTGAAACTATTGCACAGCGTGGATGATCACCGCTCTTGGCTCACTTGGCTTTCAGATCCGGATAACTACGCCGTTTTCCGCTGGGTCTTCTTCGCGCTGGCCGTGGTTTATGTCAGCGGCTACGCCCTGCCCGTGGTCTTGCCCTTGATGGCCCTGCTGCACATCCTGCCCTTCACGCTGAACAATTCCCAAGGCTACACTCACCACGGAAATCAGATGGTCAGCCTCGTGCTCATCATGCAAGCCTGCACCGTCCTGTATTATGCCCTGCGGGAGAAATTCAGCTTTCTTCTGCCAACGGCGAAGCTGCGGAGCTGGTTGCTCGTTCAGAGCATGGTCATCGTCACCGGAGCCTACTTTGTTTCCGTCATCGCGAAGATGGAAAACTCAGGCGGCATGTGGCTTTGGAATTCCAACAACATCGCTCTGGATATGGTCAAAACCCAGCGCCAGAGCTACAACAACAAGCTCGAAGAGAAGTATGCCGGCACCCCGCCCGAAGCCAAGTGGATGCTCGACAACCCGTGGACCGCGCGCGCCATTTTCAGCAGCGGCGTTATTCTCGAAGCTATCTGCATCATCGGTATCGGCAACCGCACGCTGGCCTTCATTATCGGCGTCTCCCTGATCGCCATGCATCGCAGCATTGACCGACTCATGGGCGGCGTGGCGTTTCCCATGAACGAACTCATGGACTTCACGTTCATGCTCGGACTCCCATTTCTGGCCGCGTGGGGCATCGAGCGCATTCCCCGAAAGGCTGCGCAAATCGGGCTTGTCGCTGGATTGATCATCGGCGTGCCCTTGAGTTTCTTCGCCCAGCCCGAGCGGCTGCAAACGCTCCGTCCCTTCACCATCTACCCGCTCGAAATCATCAACTCTTTAGGCTTCTGGGCCTCTCAGGAGTGGGGGAAGTTCTTTGAATTGATGAACCCCGTGTTCTTCGTCTGCCTTGGAAGCGCCTTGCTCGGCGCAGGGATTGGTTGGGTTGCAGGTAAACCTAGTGCGCAATCTTAGTGCGAGCATTGAGCTATACAGTCTGCCTTGCCTTTCCGAGCACCTGCGCTAAAACCAGCCGATGCGATTCGCGATATGCAATGAACACTGGGGCAATGCGCCGTTTGAGATCATCTGTGAAGAAGCAGCGGCCTGTGGCTATGAGGGGTTGGAGTTGGCTCCTTTCAGTCTGAAGGATGACCCGCGAGACCTCACGCTGGCGGACGCTGTGCGGCTCACTCGCATCGCTAAGTCATTCGGTTTGGAGATCATCGGGCTGCATTGGTTGCTCACGAAACCTGCTTGGATGAGCATCACCACACCGGATGCGATGCTGCGCAAGGACGCGCTGAAATTCGGTCAGCAGATGGCGCACTTCTGCGGGGCGCTGGGTGGAAAAGTCATGGTGTGGGGCAGCCCGAAAGCGCGTAATTTGCTGTCGGAATGGAATGCAGAGGATGCCTGGAAACGTGCGGTGGAACTGGTGCGCGGGGTCGCTGAAGTCGCAGGTCAATACGGAGCCACGCTCGCAATGGAACCGCTGGGTAGGAAAGAAACGAACTTCATGACGACGGCTGCGGAGGGCATCGCATTCTGCAAGGACGTGGATCATTCCGCCTGCAAACTTCACCTTGATGTGAAGGCGATGAGTGATGAGAGCAAGCCCATGCCGGACATCATCCGCGACAGCAAAGAATGGTTTGTGCATTTCCACACGAATGACCCGAACCTGCTCGGCCCCGGTATGGGTGAAGTGAAGTATGAGCCCATCATTACGGCCTTGCGTGAGGTCGGCTATGACGGCTGGCTGAGCACGGAAGTCTTTGATTACACGCTGGGGCCGAAGGTCATCGCAGAGCGGAGCATTGGCTATTTGAAGGAGGTGATGAGCAGGGTTTAAAGAAGACATTTTTGGCCACTGCAATTCTCTGTTCGCCATTCTCCAATTCCTGCTACGCTCCTTTATCTCTGATGAAATCTCTCTTCCTCACCAACGAATATCCGCCCTACATCTACGGCGGCGCGGGCATCCATGTGCAATACTTGACGAAGGAACTTTCCCGGCTGTGTGACGTGGAAGTGCGTAGTTTTGGTGATCAGAAGGAGCAGCTCAATGACCGCCTCAGCGTGCAAGGCGTGGGTTTGGACAATACCGGATGGACGTGTCCGAAAAACCTCAATGGGGTGTTCGGAGCTTTGCAGCGGAATTTGGATTTCAACACGCGAAATATCAACGCCGATCTCGTGCATCTGCACACTTGGTATTCCCATTTTGGCGGTATCATGGCGAAGCTCAACTATGGCATCCCAATGGTGTTGACGGTGCATTCGCTGGAGCCGCTGCGGCCTTGGAAACGTGAGCAACTCGGCGGCGGTTATGACTTCACCGTTTGGCTGGAAAAGACGGCCATCGAGATGGCGGACGCGGTGATCGCGGTCTCCCAAGAAACGAAGGTAGATGTGCTGCGCTTCTTCGATGTGGATGCCGCGAAAGTGCAGGTCATTCACAATGGCATTGACCTTGATGAGTATCGGAAGATTGAGCAACCAGAGGTGCTGCTAAAGCACGGCATTGATCCTGACAAGCCGTTCGTCCTGTTCGTGGGTCGCATCACCCGACAGAAGGGCATCATCCACCTCGTGAATGCCATTGAACACATGGCTCCCGGCTATCAGGTGGTGCTGTGTGCGGGCGCTCCTGACACGCCTGAGATTCTCGCTGAAATGCAGGCAGCGGTGGTCAAATCACAGGCCAAGCGCGAGGGCATTGTTTGGATTCAAGCGATGCTGCCCACGGATGAGAAGATCACACTCTACTCACACGCGGATGTCTTTTGTTGCCCCTCCATTTATGAGCCGTTCGGCATCATTAATCTGGAAGCGATGGCGTGTGAAACGGCGGTTGTTGCAAGCGCTGTCGGTGGCATCAAGGAGGTTGTCTTGCCTGGAGAAACGGGCATCCTCGTGCCTCTGCTCCAACAAACGGAGAGCCCTTATGAAGCGGAGCATCCAGCGCAGTTTGCGAAGGATCTGGCAGATGCGATCAACAGGCTCATGGCGGATAAGCCAATGCGGGATCGCATGGCGGCTTGCGGCAGGAAGCGCGCAGAGGATCATTTCTCATGGCGGGCCATCGCGGAGCGCACTCATGCGCTTTACCAGAAACTCCTCGGCTAGGGTTTCACGCGCTCAAACGCGGGCCAGTGGTTGCGCTCACCGAACTCGACATACATCCCTTCACCCGCTTTCAAAAAATAACGGGTGATTTTGCGGCCTTCCTCATCCGTCTTCGGCTGAGCCTCGGTGTAAACTACGTATTTGCCGCTGTTTTCGGTCGCCAGACGCAGCATGGAGCCATCCTCTCGGGGCTCCAGTTCATCGCTTCGGCGGAAGCTGCCTTTGGGCTTCTGCGCGAAGAACAGCACCGCCTGATGGAAGTCATCGTTGGTGAATGACTCGTAGTAAGCGCTGTCTCCTAGACCGCTTAAATGGACGATATTCCCCTTTGAGGTGCCGTTAATGAAGCGCTGTTCCCAAAGCCAGAGGAGGCTACTAACCATCAGGGCAACGAGAACGCAGAGCAGGAGTCCGGGAGTTCCGCGTGCTAAATTACCTCTTACAGTGCCGAAAGTCTTCAAAGCCCGAAAGTGACATGTTCTGAGTTTTTCACAATTTATTTGACACTCCGTGACTACCCCATAAGATTCGCGCTCCCCAAAACTGACCGTAACCGAGTATAGACTGCTAAGAGACAACATGAAGACTTTCTCCGCAAAGGCCGAAGAAGTGGAACGCAAATGGTGGATCATCGACGCCCAGGATAAAATCCTTGGCGAGGTGGCCGTCAACGCTGCGAACCTTCTGCGCGGCAAGAACAAGCCCATTTTCACGTCCCATGTGGACACCGGCGATTTCGTCGTAGTCATCAATGCCGAGAAGGTTCGCCTCAGCGGTAAGAAAGAAACTGACAAGACCTACACCAGCCACTCCGGCTTCGTCGGCGGTCAGAAAACTACGAACGTGGAGCGCGTGCGTCAGAAGCACCCTGAACTTCTCGTTGAGAAGGCAGTTCGTGGCATGATTCCTCACAATCCTCTTGGTCGCTCGATCTACACGAAGCTGAAGGTTTACAAAGGCACCGCTCATCCGCATGAGGCCCAGAACCCACAGCCCTACGCTCTCGTTTAATTTTACTACCCCTATTCTATTCTAATGAGCGCTCCTTCGTTAGCCGCCACTGGCCGCCGTAAAAATGCCATCGCCCGCGTTAATCTCGCTGAGGGCAGCGGCACCGTCACGATCAATGGTCGTGCCCTTGAAGATTACTTCCCGACCATTACCCTGCAAAATCAACTCCTCGCTCCGATGACGTTGACCAATACCTCTCAGGGTTTTGATGTTTCCGCCAAGACTACTGGTGGTGGCGTTACAGGTCAGATGGGTGCCATCCGCCTCGGGCTTTCCCGTGCGCTGATCATCGCCAATCCTGAACATCGTCCGATCCTGAAAGCTAACGGAATGCTTACCCGTGACCCTCGTATGAAGGAACGTAAGAAGTCCGGTCGTCCGGGTGCCCGTAAGCGCTTCCAGTTCTCCAAGCGTTAATCTGCGGAGAAGATTCTTTTGCTCAAAGCGTCGTTGGCTCGCCCAACGGCGCTTTTTGTTTGTTGGCTTCGTGGTTGGTTAAACGTTGACTTTCGTTAATTATTTATTAACGACTCTAATCAGAGTTACACTAAGGTCCTAGATCTGACTTATTTGCCATCATGAGCAACGCGCCTGATATTCTTCAGTTTCAATGCACTGCGTGCGGCTCCGTTCTCACGGTGCCTTCCAGCATGGCTGGCGTCACAGGTCCGTGTCCTGTTTGCAGCCAGATTATTACCTCTCCATCGCCCGAGCCGATGGCAACCGTTCAGTTGCCGCAGTATCAGCCGCAGCCACCCATCCCCATCCAACCAGTGCCGGAAATGGCCCCACCTACAGGGTCCGTGCTGCCTCCGCGTCGCGATCCTCTGGCTCCCTTCCCACCGCCTGCGAATGAACCCGCAACTCAGGCTTCGCCGACGCTTCCGATCCCATCAAGGACACCCCATGTCCCGCACATTGATGGAGGATTGCCCAATAACATTATGGGCGGCGCATGGCCACCTGCCAACCCAGCAGCGCCTCACCCGGTTCTGAACAGTTTGTTGAATGGAGTTCCGCCACCGACTCCCGCTGCGGCAGCGCCAATGGCGGCTCCAGCGCCGTTCCCCACTTCGGTTCCTCAGCCGACCGTTCAAGCCACGAAACCAGCGGTAACAGGGAAACCTCTTCCCAAATATGACCGACTCCCTTCGGATACACGAGGGAGAAAGTCCGTGGCCATCATCGGCACCCTGCTCATGGGTTCGATGGTGCTGGCTGGTGTGGGTTGGTTTTTTAAAGACGAGATCAAATCAAAAGTCCGCATCGCGATGGCCGCCAGAGCCGAGGCTGAGCCTGATGATTCATCCTCACTTCCTTTGCCCACCAAGGAAAGTCCAGCCACGAAGCCCGCTTCCAGCTCTCCAGCACTTACGTCACCTGTTCCACCCAAGGCTGAAATCGTGCCTCCAGCTCCCTTTGATCCGAATAGCCCGCCTGCAAAAGTGGACGTATCATCACCGCCTGTCACTATTCCCTTCCGACCACCGGAGACTGTGATGCCCGCCCATCCCTCGACGGTGCCGCCCAAGGCCAAACCAGTCGATGAAGGACTGATGGAAGTCCCTCCTGCGAACACGGGCACCGCGATGATCCCGCAAGCTCAGGTCAATATCTTCGTCAAAGCCACGCCTGATACTCAGCCTGTTGTGGACATCTTGAAGAAGTTTTTCGGAGCGCAGAATTGGCAAGAACGCCTCAAGTATGTGCAGCTTCCTGAGAAGGTAAAAGTGCTCATGGAGCAATACTACGCCTCCAATCCGGACGGGCCTATCGTCGTGAATCACATCGAGCTGCTGCGCCACGATGCGAAGCCGCCCCAGGGCTCACCGCACTGTGTCTTTCAGGTCGGTGGCCCCGGTTTGAATGTGCTCCTGCCCATCATGGTGGAGATGAATGCCGAAGGCGGCAAAGTGGACTGGCTCACCTTTACCGAGTTCAAGGACAATCTCCTGCTCAAGTATGTGCAGACCTTTCAGGAGCAGCCTGCACGTTTCCATGTGATGATCCGTCGCGCGCATTACTTTGACGATGATGTCCCGGCATTGGATAAGAGACAGTGCTTCAATATGGCTCCGCCGATGCCCGGTTTCACGGCCAATGCCTTTGTTGAAAAAGGTTCTATTCTGTCCCAAGAACTCGATCGAAATCTCGGTTGGGAAGTTTCAAATGCAGCGGTCATTGTTGAGATCGCCTGGCGGAAACAAGACAATTACCAGTGGCTGGAATTGACAGGCGTGCCGCAATACAACTGGCGCAACGAGAGCGCGGTGGCGACGGCCAAATCAGCCACGAAATAAGCGGCTCACTTCGCTCCTTCTCCGTTCTTTGCTGACCACGCTTTCCAGCCGCCATGCAGGATGTAGAGGTCTTGGGAAGTGATCCGTTGCTTGAGATAATCCTTCATCTTGCGGCTGGCCTGACAGGTTTCGGAGCCGCAGTAAACGATCACTGGTTTCGTATTATCCTGCAGCTTTTCAAACTGCTGAAACAGGAGTTGATCCAGCTCCTGTTCATTGATCAAGAGCGCGCCGGCCACATGGCCTTGCTCATACTGGGAACGTGGGCGGGCATCAATCCAGAGGACATCATCATGCCAGCGATGGCTGATGTCTGCCAGTGTCACCTCATCATCAAGTAGGGGCTCATCAACGAGATACCACGAGGGCGCGCGCGGATGCAGGTAATGCGTTCCGGCTGCGGCCAGCAAGGTGCAAAGCAGGAGAATGGCGGCTTCGCGAAGCATGAGGCTATTTCTCCAACTGGTCTGGCTTCACGATATTGAAGAAAGCCATCTGCCGCTGATATTTGGGGATTTTGCTGTCCGTCTCGATCTTCAAAGCGCCAATGATGATGCTGTCCGTGCTGGTCGGAGTCACCTTAATTTTATACTCGCGACCGGGCGTGACCTCTTTCGTTTCCAAGGTGAAGCTCTCACGCGTGGAGGTTACATTCGTGATCTTCATCGGGTCAGGCCCGACCATCGTGACGGTGAATTCTTGGGGGTTCGCTTTACTGCCGATGACCCATTGCAGCAGCTTCGGCTCGATATTGACTACGACGGGAACATCAATGACCGCCGTCATCGTCTGGTCAGGGTTCTGCGGGTCATCCGTTAAGATGTGCAGGAATTTTTCACTCTTGCCCACGAAGCTGCTGACCTTGAATTTGGCTTTGCCTGTGCCGCGTTCACCGGGGACGTAATCCGCTTTGTCGAGACTCGCTTCGAGACAGGAACAGGAGCTCTCTAACCCCGTAATGTGAATGGGTTTTTCTCCCCCATTTTTGAAGGTGAAGGTGGTTTCGATTTCTTCATCCTCGGCTTTCGGCTTGATCAGGAGCGGGTCTTGATCAAAGACCAGTCCGGCTCGCAGGGTGCCCGTGAGCAAAAGCATGAAGAGGGAAAGGGTGGCGCGCATATTTTCTCAAACTAGCACAGCGCGACTAGGAATGCCATGTCGCCTTGCATTGCTCCGCACGTTGCCTTATAACGCGTGGTATGGTTCGTGAAACATCTCAAACAAAATGGACGACGTGGCTCGTGCTGTTCCTGCTGGCACTGGGTCTGGGCTGGATGTATCGCACGACAGACTTGGCCAAACGCCCCATGCACACAGATGAGGCGATCCTCGGCATGAAGACCCTAGAACTGATGAACACGGGTCGGTTTCAATACGATCCGCATGATTACCACGGCCCCTTCCTGCATTATGCGACGCGGCTTGTGGCCAGTTTCTCCGGGTGGACAGCGAACACCTTGCATGAGCAGGATTTGCGCTGGGTCATAGTCCTCTTTGGCATGGGGCTGATTCTGGTGCCCGTGCTAGCCAGCGATGTCTTGGGCAGATTGGGCAGTGCCATCGCCGCACTGCTCATCGCCGTCTCCCCCATGATGACGTATTACAGTCGCTACTACATCATGGAAGTGCCCTTCGCGCTACTTACCGCGTTCTTCATGATCGCGGCATGGCGTTGGTCGCAGTCAAAGAATGTCCTCTGGCTGATCCTCGCGGGCATCGTGCTAGGATTGATGCACGCGACGAAAGAAACTTTCATCTTGAACATCGCCGCCATGTTCGCGGGTTGGGCCGTGGCGAAAGTCGTCGTCGGCTCCTTTGAGTTGAAGCGCTCCTCTTTCAGCTTCGGCAGCAAAAATCGCGGCCTCGGCTGGCGCGCCGCTATTTGGCTGGTCGTCATTGTCGCCGCCATCGTGTCTGTGACCCTGTATTCCAATGGCTTTCACGACTGGCAAAGCGTGAAGGAAAGCGTGCTGACGTATCAGTATTACGTCGAGCGCGCTGGCGGCAGTGGTCACGAGAAGCCCTGGCACTATTATCTGACGCTGCTTTTCTGGCGTCGCAACGCCTTCCTCTGGACAGAGGCCCTCATCGGCGGACTGGCTATTTTGGGAATGCTCAATGCGTTTCTTAATGCGCGCCGTCCCTCGCATCACCGTGCCTTTCTCATCTTCCTCAGTGTCTATGCGGTGGCCTTGCTCGTCGGTTATTCCATTCTGCCTTACAAGACACCCTGGTCCATCCTGTGCGTGGATCACGCCTTCGCGCTGCTCGCCGGTGTCGGCGTGTCTGGCATCTTCCGCATCTTGGCAGATCATCCCTTCTTCAAGACTCTCGTCGGGGGGCTTCTGGCAGCAGGCATCTACAATCTCTGCCATCAGACCAGTCTGGCTATTGATTACCATTTCCCTCAAACGCGCTACGCCGCCTCCGAAGATCATAATCCCTACGTTTATTCCCACACCTCGCCGAATCTGGTGCTGCTCGCGAAACACCTCCACGATCTCGCGGCGCTGTCTCCCGAAGGAAAAGACATGTCTGTTCAAGTCATTCAATCAGAACAAGGCTGGCCGCTTGGTTGGTATTTGCGTGATCTGAAGAAAGTAGGCTATCAGGCAGAGATTCCTACCGCCGTGGCCGCCGCCGTCGTGATTACGGATGTGGACAAGGAACCTGATGTCCGGGCAAAACTCACGGGTGCTTACGAGACTAGCCTCTACGGCTTGCGTCCCGGAATCAATCTGAGTGTGCTGGTCCAGCAAGACCTCTGGGATAAGTTCATGGGCAAGCCTCCCACTATGCCGCCTCCTGCTCCCACCACTCCTGAGTCACCGGCTCCACCAACTCCCGCACCAGAAGCTTTGCTGCAATCATCCAAGACCACGCCAGCCATGCCTCCTAGCGAGGCCTTGCCACTAGCGCCGATCAATCCCGATGCCCTTCTGATCAAACCCACTCCAGAGAAGAAGACGGAGATCATCATCAATCCTCCGCCCGTGGGCGTGCCACCAAAGGCGCAGATCGTGACAGATGAGGAGAAGAAGTAATCAGAAGCGAGGAGGCAGGAGTGAGTAGCCCCGCGTTGCCTCTATTCTTCCCAAGATTCCTCTCAGACCTACTCGCTACTGACTACTGGCTCCTTACTACTTCCCACCCCCATGTCCCGTCTCCTCCGTTACCGCCATGAAGCGATGGCCACGATGTTTGAGATCATCATCCCTGAGTCAGATGCGGACGAGACTTATGGCGCTCAGGCCACCCAAGCCGTCTTCAACGAGATTGACCGCCTTGAGGATGAGTTAAGCCGCTACCGCCCGGTGAGCGACATCTGGCGTATCAATCAACTCAAGGCCGGAGAAACGGCTACCATCAGCCTCGCAGCCATTGATTGCCTGAGCCTCGCGATGGCCGTCCATGCGGAGACCAACGGTGCTTTCGACATCACCATCGGCCCACTCATGAACTGCTTCCGCAATCCTGATGGCAGTGGGCGCATCCCGTTTCCCGAGGAAGAGGAATCCGCCCGTGCGCGCGTCGGGATTCATCTGCTCGACCTCGATCCTGACCTCGGCAGAATCACCGTGCATCATGATAACCTGCTGCTTGATCTCGGAGCCGTGGGCAAAGGATACGCGCTGGATCAAGCCATCGAACTGCTCAAAGACTGGAGCATTCCCAATGCCCTGCTCAACGCCGGAGACAGCACCATTCTTGGTGTTGGCGGTCCTGATGGCGATGAAGGCTGGATCGTCACTGTGGGCAATGAGGAGAAGCAATCTCTACGCATCACGGATCGCGCCGTCAGCGGCAGTGGCTTCGCCGTCAAAGGCGCGCACATCATGAATCCGAGAACCATGAAGCCCGTGCCTCTGCGCAAAGACAAGGTCTGGGCTTCAGCTCCTACTGCTGCGCTCTCAGATGCGCTCTCCACCGCCTTTATGATCATGGACAAGGCAG
>JANYJH010000137.1 GCA_025361865.1 Phragmitibacter sp. | reverse complement strand
CGGACATCCAAAACCGGAAGAGATCTTTAAGAAACTCGACGCCGATGCCGATGGCTTCATCAGCAAAGACGAGTTTATGGCCAGTCCGCGCGCCCAAGAAAACAAAGAAAAAGCCGAAGCCCGCTTCACTGAACTCGACGCCGACAAAGACGGCAAGCTCTCCAAAGACGAGTTCATGGCAGGCCATAAAAAAGGCGATCGTCCCCCCGGCAAAGGCGGTGACAAACCCGGGCAAAAGAAGCCAGGTCAAGGCGACAAGCCAGGGCCGAAGCCAGAGCAAAAATAAGCCTGGTCGCTACTCAAAGAAATATCAAAAAGAGCTGTAATGAACGGGCACCCCCTGCGTTACAAGGGGCACAGCAAGCTGCCATCAGTGACAGTGTGCGTGCCCAATAATAACTCAATCAATAGTCCCAATATGAAACTGACGCTTATTCTCTCAGCACTCCTTATGGGTGCCTCCTTCACCTTCGCCGCCGACGCCCCTAAAGGCGACAAGCCTAAAATGACTCCTGAAGAGCAGTTCAAAAAGCTCGACAAGAACAGCGACGGCAAACTCTCCAAAGAGGAGTTCATCGGCAAGAAAGAAGGCGAAGCCAAGACCAAAGCTGAAGCCGCTTTCACTGCGAAAGACACAGATAAAGACGGCTCCTTGAGCCTTGCCGAATTCAGCGCTCACGGCAAAAAGAAGAAGGACAAATAATACCGCTTGAGACGGCCGCCCGTTTCACCAGCCGCATCCGCCTCGTGTGGATGCGGCTTTTTCATGGTGGAATAGGAACCTCACTTGATACTCGTCTTTGCAGAATCCTGCTGCGAAGCCGCGCAACGAACACCGATACCGCTCTATCTAACCATGCCTCCAACCGTCAAACCCATCGACCCCGCTGAACTCCCGGCACTCGCGCTTCAAACCATGCACAGCGCGAAGTTCCCCATGCTCGCCAGTATGGATGGCGATCAAGTCCGCGTTCGTCCCGTCTCTCCCGTCCGCACCGACGGCTTCACCGTGTATATCGCCAATCTCCGCATGTATCACAAAACAGGAGAGATCGCCGCGAACCCGAAGATCGAACTCTGCTACCTCGATCCTGATCACAACCAAGTCCGCATCACGGGCGTTGCAGAAATCGTTACGGATCGCGCCTTGCTCGAAGACATCTGGAACACCAATCCTCTCCTCCGTTCCTACCTCGGCACCGTGGATAACCCTGCCTTGATCGTCTATGGCCTCAAGCCCAATCACGTCCGCTACATGAGGGAATGGGCGCTCGAGTATTATGATGTTCCCCACTAGGCAGCTTCCTCCTTGCCCCAGCGCGTTCATTCGGCGAGAGAAACACTCCCTGTGACTGCTGATCAACCTGCCATCCATGACGCCCGTGAAGCGCTGAAGAAATACTTTGGTTTTCGGGCTTTCCTTGATGGGCAGGAAGATGTCATCGCGGCCATTCTATCGGGACAAGACACCCTCGTCGTGATGCCGACAGGCGGTGGCAAGTCCCTCTGCTACCAACTCCCGGCGATGGTCATGGACGGCGTGACCATCGTGGTCAGCCCACTTATTGCTTTGATGAAGGATCAGGTGGATGCCTTGCTGAATAAGGGAATTCCCGCCACGCTCATCAACAGCACGCTCTCGCTGGATGAACAAAGGGAGCGCATCAACGGAATGCGACGCGGGGAATACAAGCTCGTTTATGTGGCACCGGAACGGTTCCGCAGCGGCATGTTTGTTTCAGCTTTGCGGGAGGTGCAGATCGCGCTGTTCGCCGTGGATGAAGCGCACTGTCTCTCGCAATGGGGGCACGATTTCCGACCGGATTATCTGCGGCTGGGCAAAGCCGTGGAAGAGCTGGGAAGGCCGCAGGTGCTCGCGCTCACCGCCACGGCCACGCCAGAAGTGAGGGCGGACATCTTGCTGCACATGAAGCTGCGAGATCCGCACCTGAGCGTGCGCGGTTTCTCGCGGCCTAATCTCTCGCTGAATGTGACGCCTTGTGAAAAGGTGAAGGTCAAATACGAGCGCCTACGGGAGATCGTCACGCAGTATCAAACAGGCATCGTTTACTGCGCCACGCGGAAGAAGGTGGAGGAGGTCAGTGAGGTCTTGAATGAATGGCGCATCAAGGCCATCGCCTATCATGGCGGCATGGACGAGAAAGCCCGCGAGGAAGCGCAGAATCGGTTCCTGCAAAAGAAGGCGGGCATCGCCGTGGCCACGAACGCCTTCGGCATGGGCATTGATCGCAGTGATGTGCGCTTCGTCATCCACTTCGAGATTCCCGGCAGCGTGGAGGCCTACTACCAGGAAGCAGGTCGCGCAGGTCGCGATGGCGAACCTTCCCACTGTGAGCTGTTCTTCAATTATGCCGACACGAAGACGCAAGATTTCTTTATTGATGGCAGCAATCCATCATTTGAACTGATTCGTGATGTTTACCAATCCCTGCTCAACCATGCGGACGTGAACTATGAGGTGCTCGCCAGCATTGATGACATCAAAGACCGTGCTGGGGCGAAGAACAGCATGGCGGTGAGCAGCGCGATCTCGATGCTCGGAAGACAAGGCTACATCGAACGCTTCGATGTGCCCGGCAAGCGCATCCGAGGCACGCGAATGCTTCAGCCGAGGACGCTGGCCCGTGACTTGAAGATTGATCAGGCGGCTCTCCGTGAGAAGGACCGGCGTGATCGCTCGAAGCTCAAAGCCATGATCGAGCTGTGCTATGCGGAGAAGTGCCGTCAGCAGATCATCCTCGAATATTTTGGCGAAGCTGAAGCCGGAACTTGTGGGAACTGCGATGTCTGCAAACGCCAAGGCACCGCCGCCGCTGCCCGCACGGGCACGAGTGAAGAGATGGAAATGCTGCGAAAAGCGCTCAGCGGTGTGGCGCGGATGTGTCGCAAAGAAGTCGATGGCACTTGGACGCCACGCTTTGGTAAGGGCCGCATCATCGCCATGTTGCAGGGCAGCAAATCACGCGAAGTGGTGGATGCGGGACTGGATGAACTGACCACCTATGGCCTGCTCAAATATGTGGGGCAGGCGGGTTTGCAAGCGCTCTTCAAGGAGATGGAAAAGCTCGCGCTGGTGCAGACCGTGACCGATGGCGACTTCCCCCTGCTTACCATCACAGACAAAGGTTCCGAGATCATGCGCAAAGGTGGCGATGTGCGGATGCAATGGCCCAGCGCTGAGATGCCGAAGGAAGGGAAGAAGCGCTCAGCCAAAAGCGTGAAGGGCGAGGAAGTAATCGCGCAGGAACTCGGCTTCGATGAAGTGCTGTTTGAGAAGCTCAAGCGGAAGCGCAATGAACTGGCCCAACGCGAAGGCGTGCCAGCTTTCATGATCTTCCACAACACGACGCTGGAGTTCTTCACTCGCTTGAAGCCGAAGACCCTCGAAGCCGGGATGAAGATTCGTGGTGTGGGTGAGGCGAAGGCCGAGAAGTGGCTGCCGGAGTTCCTGCCGCTGATTGCGGAGCATTCAGCCTGATGAGGTCGTTTGTGCTTTAATACCGAGGCTCAACGAAAAGATTTACTTCTTCGGAATCGCCTGAATGAACTTCCGCACCTCGTTGTAGAGGGCGTCCTGATGAGCGGTCGGAGTGTGTTGATTCACGCCGTCGAGCCAGGCTTGGGTGCTGGGGGAATGGTTCTGGGCAATCTTCAGCAGCAGGTCGTGGTGGATAGGCACGGTCTTGCCGGAGTGCAGGGCATCCGCGAGGGCTAGTTCCGTGGCGCGGTCGAAGACCCAGCGCATGTCTGCGCCGGAGAAGCCTGCGGTG
>JANYJH010000134.1 GCA_025361865.1 Phragmitibacter sp. | reverse complement strand
CAGCTCTCGGCGTGAGTGATGAGGTTGCGAAGAAGTTGGTTGAGGGTGGCATGATCGAACTTTCCATGTTCGCTTATGCTGATGCGGCTGACATCGCTGAGATTCTCGATGGCGATCATGCCCTAGCTCAACAGATTGTCGAAAGAGCGGCTTCACTTCATCCCTCAGCGCCCGCAGTAGCAGAATAATTCCTGTGTCTTTAGAACTAAGACCCCGGCCTTCAGCAACGTTACCTTTCCCCGCCAGTTTTCTTCCCCCCTACATGCCCACCAAGTCCACGACTTCCAAATCCACCAAACGAAGCGCACTCTCCCCTGCTGAGGGAACGGAGCCGTCCGCCGTAAATGAGGCGAAATTAATCAAGCCTACCAAGGTGCTCTCGCTTATTGATGAGCCGGAGGTGGTTAAAAGGAAGCGTGGCGCGCCTCAAGCGGGAAGCGGCCTGACGCCCTTCGGTGCGAAGCCAGTTGCGAAAAAGATTCTTCCTACAGCTCCTGCCGAGCCGCCTCGGAAGACCTTGGATCAGCACAAGGCGGAAGCGCTGAATCTCTTCGATGAAGACGAGCAGAAAGCTGCCAAGAAAGCCGTTCGTCGCAGTGAACCTGAGGTTTCACCCATCGTGCCCTTTGGCACGGTTGTGCCGAGACCGATAGTCGTAAAACCTGAACCTGAGCCTGCCTATCTGGTTCCAGAGACTCATTTGGAAGCCGCATCTGTATTGGCTGAAGATGAAACGGGTGATCCCAAAGTCATCCATATCAAGCCGCCGATCATCGTCAAGGATCTGGCGGACCGCCTTGGTTTGCGGCCCTTCCAAGTGATCAAGGATCTCCTGGCCCTGAAGATTTTCACTACGCCAGACAAGGCCATTGAGCCTGATATTGCGGCTAAAATCTGCGAGACCCACGGCTTCACCTTTGAGAAAGAGAAGCGCAAAGAAGGCGGCGGTGTCCATAAGGTTGAAGAAGTCATCGAGCCACCACCAGCGCCGAAGCTGGAAGAGGAGCCAAAGGACGTGCTCGAACTCCGGGCGCCCATCATCACGTTCATGGGGCACGTTGACCATGGTAAAACTTCATTGCTTGATGCCATTCGGAAGACCAACGTCACCACGGGTGAAGCGGGCGGCATCACACAGCACATCGGCGCTTACAGTGTCACGCACAATGGACATCCAATCACCTTCATTGACACCCCTGGTCACGCTGCGTTCTCGGAAATGCGGGCTCGCGGAGCTCATGTCACGGACATAGTGGTTCTGGTTATCGCCTCTGATGACGGCATCATGCCTCAGACGGTTGAGGCCATGAATCATGCGAAAGCTGCTGGTGTCACGATCATGATCGCGATCAACAAATGCGATCTTCCGGCCGCGAACATCATGCGTGTGAAGCAACAGCTTCAAGGCGCAGACCTCATGCCTGTTGAATGGGGCGGCGAGACTGAAGTCATGGAAGTTTCCGCCAAGACAGGTCTTGGTTTGGACAACCTCCTGGAAACGATGTCCTTGCAGGCCGAGGTGCTCGAACTCAAAGCGAATCCGAAAGCACCTGCGCGCGCCACGATCATTGAATCGAGGATGGATCCAGGTCGTGGACCAACCGCGACGGTTATCGTTCAGACGGGCACGCTCAAGATCGGACAAGCCTTTATCTGCGGACCCTACTCGGGCAAGGTGAAGAGCATGACGAATGACCGAGCACAGATCATCAAGGAAGTGCGTCCAGGGATGCCCGCCGAAGTCATCGGCTTCAGTGGTATGCCTAATGTGGGTGATGAAGTCGTAGTTCTTGATAACGAGCGCAGCGCGAAGAAACTCAGCGAAGAGCGTCAGGAAGAGATGCGTCAGAAGAAGCTAGCCATTCCTCGTCGCAGCTCGCTGGAAACGCTCTTCAGCAATCTTCGCGATGGAGAACGAAAAGCGCTCAAGCTCGTTCTTAAAACTGATGTTCAAGGCTCTCTCGAAGCGATCACTAAAATGCTCATGGAGATCAAGAGCGATAAGGTCAACATCGAGATCCTTCACAGCGCCGCAGGTCCGATTGGTGAAGGGGACGTGTTGCTCGCCAGCGCCTCAGATGCCGTAGTGATCGGCTTCAATGTGAAGGTCGAAAACACCGCCGTATCCGTAGCCAAGCGCGAAGGCGTTCAGGTAAAGCTTTACAGCATCATCTATGAACTCATGGATCAGGTCAAAGAGGCCATGCTCGGCCTACTTGATCCTCTATTGCGTGAGAAGGTCATCGGTCATGCGAAGGTGAAGCAAGTCTTCAAACTCAGCCGTGGCACGGTCGCGGGTTGCATCGTGACGGATGGTAAGATTGATCGCAAGGCTCGCGCTCGCGTGATCCGTGGCACCCAGCCAGTCTATGACGGTTCTGTTGAGACGCTTAAACGCTTCACCGAAGATGTCGGAGAAGTCCGCAACGGGCTCGAATGCGGTATCCGTCTCGGTAGTTATCGTGAATACGAAGAGGAAGATGTCATCGAGTGTTACGAGCTTGAGAAGATTGCTCAAGCTCTGTAACCTCCGATATTGAGAGGGTTGAAATGTTGAGATCTCGATATGCTCGTGGTTGACACCTTCGACCATCTCAGCAAGGCAACGCCGTCTCCATCCTTTCCACTCCTCCTCCATGAATCATCGCCTCGCCCGAGTTAAAGAACTCATCCGCCGTGAATTGGGCACCATCTTCGAGCGGAGCTTCCGTTGGGAAGGAAGCCTCGTTACCATCCATGATTTGGACCTCACGCCTGATTTGAAGCAGTGCTTTGTTTACGTCGGCATTCTCGGAAACGGAGCGCCGCGTGATCAGATCATCAAGAAGCTGAATGAAGGCCGCAGTCAGATTCAGCGGGATTTATACAAGCGCGTCATCCTCAAAAATTCACCCACGCTTTCCTTCCGCGTTGATGACTCCATCGAGCGCGGAGTGCGCGTGCTGCACGCGATCGAAACTCTGCCAGAACCGCCTGAGGATTATGGTCCGAATCTGATCGAAGAGAAGCCCAAGCGGTCACCTTTTGATGATGATCTGGAGGATGAAGAGTTTGAAGATGAGGATGAAACCGATGCGGATGCTGAGGAATCGAAATAGCTGATCCTTGGCCCTATGAGCATCAACAATACCTTCACGGAAATCGCCGCAGTGCTACGCGATGCCAAGCGCATCGGCGTGGCCTGTCATGTCCGGCCTGATGCGGATGCCATTGGTTCCATCGTGGGTTTTGCGCAGAGCATGAAGCTCGCTGGAAAGACAGTCCGCGTCTTCAGTGAAGACGTTGTTCCAGATAATGTTTTATTCCTGCCCGCCTCAGGCACAGTGCAGCAGTCAGATGGCCTTGATCATTCGTTGGATGTCTTTGTCGCTCTCGATACCGCGACCAAGGAACGTCTCGGCGCTAACACGAATGCCACGCTTAAGAATGTGCCGATGCTCGTAAACATCGACCATCACGGCACCAATCCGCGTTATGGTCATCTCAATCACGTTGATACCGCTTCGCCCTCTTGCGCGCAGATCGTCTATGAGTTGCTGACCACGCAAGACTTCCCCTTGGATGATAGCGTCCGGGTGAATCTCTACGCGGGCATGAATACGGACACCGGTTCGTTTCAATACTCTGGCACCACAGCGCGCACGCATCGTATCGTTGCCGAAATGATGGACGCGGGATTGAACACTTCAGCCATCTGCACGCAGCTTTATGATCATCAGCCTGCGCGCCGTCTGCATTTGCTGCGCTCCTTGCTGAACGAGATGGAGTTCAGTGATCAGGGGCGCATTGCCAGTTGGAAGCTGACGCTGGAAACCTTACGCAAGGCTGAAGCCCAGCCGGGTGACACGGAAAATCTCATTGATGTCATGCGCAGCGTGGACGGTGTTTATGCCGCTGTGATCATCGAGGAAATGCCTGATGGAAAAATCCGCATCAGCAGCCGTTCCAAAGATGCTCGCGTGAATGTCTCCAAGGTTTGCGAAGAGTTTGGTGGAGGCGGGCATCCGATGGCTGCCGGTGCCAGAATGAGCGGCCCCATCGCGGACGCTGCTTTACGTTTTCTTACTGCTTTAACGAATGAAACCCAACGACTCGGTTAACGGAGTTCTCCTCATCGACAAATCCTGAATGCGGGTGGCATTGCCAATGACCAGGATCAACATGCCTGTGGCCATCGGATCAAGCGTTCCGCAATGACCGATTTTCTTGGTGTTGAGACAACGACGGGCCACGGCCACGACATCGTGAGAGGTCATGCCGGGTGATTTGTCGATGAGGAGAACTCCGTTAACCGA
>JANYJH010000113.1 GCA_025361865.1 Phragmitibacter sp. | reverse complement strand
TTTCAAATACACTCCATATGGTTTTCAAATAGTATGGACCTCTATTCCCTGAATGTATTTGTCGAGGTCGTGCGGCAGGGAGGCTTCACCGCCGCCTGCCCGCATGTGCATCTGACCCAGCCCTCCATCAGCCGCGTCATCCGGCAACTGGAGCACGATCTCGGTCATACGCTACTGACTCGTGACCAGCGCGAAGTGGTGCTCACGGACGCGGGTAAGATCGTCTTTAATCACGCCAACATCCTTCTGGGTCAGAGCGCTAGGCTCAGGTCTGAACTCGCGGATATGTCCGGCTTGCGAAGCGGTGAACTGTCACTCGGCATCCCACCGCTGGGTGGCGCTTTGTTTGTTCCGCTCATCAAGAAATTCAAAACCAAGCATCCTAATATTCATCTGCGACTGGTGGAGAAAGGCTCCAAAGAAACGGAAAATGCGCTGATCAGTTCTGAGCTGGAGATAGGCACTTTGCTGCTTCCGCTGAACAGCCAGCACTTTGATCAGGTGCTATTTTCTCGCGATCATTTGATGCTAGCCGTGGCTTCCAGTTCGCCTTGGGCAAAGCGGAAATCCGTTCGGCTCAGCGATCTCAAGGACGAGCCCTTCATTCTTTTCCCAGAAGGTTTCGCCTTGAATGATCGCATCCTCGCAGCTTGTCGCGCGGCCAGTTTTGAACCGAAGATCGTCAGCCGCAGCAGTCACTCGCAGCTCATCACGGGCCTGATAGACAGCGGCGTGGGTGTGGCCTTGCTGCCGCGATCTGTGGCGAAAGCCTTCACCAACGTCAAACTCGTCAAGCTAGCGGGGCCAGCTCTGGAATGGAACATTGCACTGGCCTGGCTGAAGGACTCCTATCTCTCGCACGCCGCCAAAGAAATGATCGCACTGGCCAAGGCTAATCCGCTGGCTAAATAGCGACTCCATACCACCTTGGGTGTAAGGAACTTCACGGATTCAGCCACTCAAAAGGCACGCTCGGTGCTTCCCATCAAAGGCAAACCTCAGCACCTCGCTCCATGAATTTAACGATCAATGGCAAACCCACCGTGGCTGAACCTCGGGCAGGTCAATGTCTGCGCACCTTCCTGCGGGACCAGTCCTGGTTCGGGCCAAAGAAAGGCTGCGACGCTGGCGATTGCGGGGCCTGCACGGTCTGGATGGATGGGAAGCCGGTTCATAGCTGCCTCTTCCCAGCAGTGCGCGCGGCCAATCGTGAAGTGACCACCATTGAAGGTCTCGCCTGTGATGGAGAGCTGCATCCGATGCAGAAGCAGTTCCTTGGTGCGCAAGGCTTCCAGTGTGGCTTCTGCACGGCGGGCATGATCATGACCTCAGCCACTTTCAATGAGACTGACAAAAAAGAGCTGCCTCGCCTGTTGAAGGGGAATCTCTGCCGCTGCACGGGTTATCACGCGATTGAAGATGCCATCAACGGCGTCCAGCATGTGGTCGAAGATTGTCATGGAAAGAGCGCTGGCTTGAGTCTCGGCAATCCCTTGGCGCAGTCCATCATCACGGGTCAGGCACGTTACACGGCCGATTACTCCGTGGAAGGAATGCTGCATCTGAAGGTGCTGCGTTCGCCTCATGCGCACGCACGAATCAAGTCCATCAACCGAGACAAGGCGCTGCTCATTCCTGGTGTTCACAGCATCTACACTTGGGAAGACGTGCCGCGCAGACTCTTCACGACGGCCACGCATGACGACTATCATGTGGACCCTGATGACACCTACATCTTGGACAATGTCGTCCGCTTTGTCGGCCAGCGCATCGCCGCCGTAGTCGCAGAAACTGAGGGCGCAGCCGAGCAGGCGTGCCGTTTGCTAGAAGTGGAATACGAAGTGCTGCCCGCTGTCTTTGATCCTGAAGCCGCGATGCTCGAAGGCGCGCCCGTTCTTCATCAGGGCAAGAACGCCACCTCACGCATCGGCAATCCAAAGCGCAACATCCTCCGCGAAATCCACGGCGAGAACGGCAGCGTGGACAAGGGCTTCAGGGAGTCTGCGGTCATCTACGAAGGCTCATTCGAGACGCATCGTCAGCAGCACGCACAACTGGAGACGCACATCTCCATCACATCGCTGGATGAGGCAGGTCGGCTCCATGTGCGCACCAGCACGCAGACGCCATCGTTGACCAAAGCGAAACTCGCCTACCTCTTCGAGCTCTACCCCGACAACATCCATCTCTATACCGAGCGCGTCGGCGGAGGCTTTGGTGCGAAGCAGGAAATGCTCAGTGAAGACCTTTGCACGCTGGCCACACTAGCCACGGGACGCCCCGTGAAATGGGAGTTCACGCGCACTGAGGAATACATCGGCGCAGTCACGCGGCATCCTTTTTCCATGCGAGTCAAACTCGGCGCGAAAGCTGATGGAACCCTCACCGCCATGTATATGCGCGTGGTCTGCAACACCGGAGCTTACGGCAACCACGGCGGCGAAGTCATGGGCCATTCGCTCAATGAATCCTTCGCGCTCTATCGCTGTGCCAACAAAAAGGCCGATGCCTTTTCTGTTTACACCAACAGCGTTCCAGCGGGAGCTTTTCGCGGCTATGGGATCACGCAGACGAGCTTCGCAATGGAGTCAGCGATGGATGAACTCGCGTGGAAGCTCGGCATGAGTCCGGTCGAGTTCAGGCGCAAAAACATGATCCGTCCCGGTGACACGCTGCTGAGTATTTGGGGTGGACCGAGCGATCTTGAAATCGGCAGTTACGGCCTTGAGGAATGCCTTGATAAGACCGATGCCGCTCTCTCCAGCGGGCGCGGCAAGACCAAGCCCGAAGGCGATGAATGGCTGGAAGGACGAGGCATTGCCATGAGCATGTTGGATTGCGGACCGCCTACCGAACACCGCTCTGAAGCACGGCTTGATTTGACCGCGACCGGTGAATACAAGCTGGCCATCGGCTCTGCTGAATTCGGGAATGGAACTATCACCGTGCACCGCCAAATCGCCGCGACCGTGCTCGGTTGCGGCGTGGATCGGATCAGCATTATCAATGCGGACACGGATAAAGCGCCCTATGATTCCGGGACGTTCGCGAGCACTGGAACGCTCGTCGGCGGCGGCGCAGTTTTAGCAGCCGTCACGGTGTTAAAAAACCAATTGGTGACGCTCGCCAGCCGCTACACGGGCATTCCGGTTGAATCGTGCGAGCTAACCCGCGAAGGCGTGGATTGCAACGGCACCCTATTGCCGCTCAGTGAGCTTCTTGATAAAGCGACAGCCGACGGCCAGAAGCTCAATGCTGTGCGTCGGGCCTATGCTGCGCCGCGCTCGGTGTCCTTTAATGTGCAGGGCTTCCGCATCGCCGTTCATCGCATCACCGGAGAAATCCAGATACTGCAAAGCGTTCATGCAGCCGATGCGGGCACCGTGATGAACCCTATGCAATGCGCAGGCCAGGTCGAAGGCGGCGTGGCGCAGGGCATTGGCTGGACGCTCATGGAACAGATGGTGATGAACGAGCAAGGCGAGATCACGAACCCCACTTTCCGCAATAATCGCATCCCTTCCTTCGCCGACATCCCGCGCACGGAAGTCATCTTCGCGGACACCTATGACCGAGTCGGCCCACTGGGTGCTAAGCCCATGAGCGAAAGCCCTGTGAACCCGATCGCACCGGCTTTGGCGAATGCTTTGGCCAACGCCACCGGTGTCCGTTTTGCCAGTCTCCCATTCACTCCACCGCGCATCTTCGAACAACTCCTGAACGCCAAGAAACCGTAACCGAGAGCATGCACAGCAACCTGCCAGCGATGCAGCGGGAAGTCGTGCGCATCACAGGCTCAGAGCGCCGCATCATCGCGTATCTGCGAACCGGAGATGCGCTGCATCTCTCGTGCGCCTCGCATCATCGGTTCAGCGAAGTCCATTCCAGAAAGCATGTCGAGTGAGTGGCCTAGGGTAGGATTTCGAGACTCTTGCGAAATGATTCGCCTGACACCGTTCGCTTGCGCGGTGTGATCACGATTCCCTAGCCCGCCCGATTCGCCAGGACGCGGGCTTCGTTCAGCAGCTCCTTCACAAGAGTTTGCGCGAGCCGCGAAGGCGGCGAGCACTGCAACCCGAGCCGCAGCACCCATGAGTTTGGAATGGATTGCGGGCGCAGCGCCATCAGGGCGTCGATGGACTGCTTCACCAGTGCTGGCCCCAAAACCCCCTGCTCCCACAATGCGCGAACCAGCAGCGTCAGTGCCACTGCCGTGCTTCGTGAGCGTCCCGCCCAGCAATGCACCAGAAGCGGCTCGCGTGCCGTGCGGTCTGCAAAACGGAGGATGCCCTCAAGATGGGCGCTGCGCGGGCCTTGACCATGAACCCCATCTTCTGAGAGCACATCTTCAAAGACAACAGGATGCACGCGGATCGCTCCTGGCAGCGCGGCCTCTGGATGGAAAGGCTCACGAATGCTCACCACGTTCCAGCGGCTTGGATTCTGCTGAAGAAACTCGGCGCACTCCGCATGAGAGCACACATGGATTTCGCGCTGCATGGCTTCGACGAACATCGGATAGCTTCGCTGGTGGATGCTGCTGAATCAAGGAAGCCAGGTGCGTCGGTGCTCACCTTGCGCACGGCTTTTCAACACCCTGAGCGGTCACATCTTCTCTATGAAGTTTTTTGCTCGTGGATGCCGCTCATACCCAGGGAGTTCAATCGCCATTTGAATGTAGCGTTGTGCATCGCTGTATCGGCTTTCACTCATTGCCGCCTCCGCCTTGGTGAGCAGCCGTTTGAATCTGGCAGCATCAGCCGCATGCTCGGCCCCTGTCCTTGGTATAGCGAGCGAGCAGACAGGATGTGTGGCATCCCCGCTTGCGGCTTTGTTCAACCAGAGCATCGCCGATGTAACTGACCTCAACGCATCCGGCTGGTTGTGCCATTCTTGATTAAACCGTTCGAGAATTTGTTTGGCTTTGAGCGGACTCAAACTATGAGCGTGGAATTGAGCAACAACCAGATTGCAGTTCGCCTCGGGATGGCTTTCATCAACGCTGATGCACTTTTGAAACCGCTGTGTCGCCTCTTTGATTCTACCCGTGTCCATCAGGGAAACGCCACGATTATTGAGAGCATCAGCGGCAAGAAATTCAGTGTCCGGCTCTACAACATCGCATGGTTCGCCGAAAATCTTCGTGTGAAGATGCATGAGCAAATCGGCGATTTGGGAGAAGGAGTTTAGTCGGCGTGCGGGATCGCGCTCTAAGCAATGAAGTAGCAGCGTCACCACCTCTTGGGGCATTTCGGGCATCCCCCGCGTGCGTCGGCCTTGTTGGTCATAGGCTTTCAACGCTTCGGAGGCGACCGGACCACTTTGCCAGCAGATGTCGCCCATGAACATTTCCATGACACACACTGCCCAACTCCAGATGTCAGTGGCAAGTGTCACGCGAAGTCCCTGAGCTTGTTCCGGTGATCCATATGCCGGGGTCCAGCCTGCGAAGGTCACGGTGGAACTTCCTAATCCTAACTGTGCTGCGGAAGATTGAGCAATAGTGCCCGCAAGCCCAAAATCAGTGACTTTCGCCGTCCCATCCATCGTCATCAGGACATTTCCAGTTTTGACATCCTGATGCACCAAGCCGTGTTGATGCGCCCAGGCAAGACCCCAAGCGAACTGCACGGCAATTGAAAATATGCGCGAGACCGCCGCTTCTTCACCGCCGCGATAAAGACGGCGCGATGTGATCCAGTCACGCAGGCTGCCGCCGTCGACGAATTCCGCAAAGACACAGGGAACGCCATTGATCTGGCGAGAGTAATGGCATGTGGCGACATTCGGATGCAGCCCCAGTTCCGCCCAGGTTTCTATTTCCTGCTCAAAGGCTGTCACTTGGCTGGGCGCGTGGGTGAAATTTGCTCTGGGATGTTTGAGCGCGAGATCAATGCCCCATCCAAGATGTCGCACCTTGTAAACAATGCCCATGCCTCCACTCTCGAAGACCTGTTTGATTCCGTATTGCCCCAACAAAATCTGACCAACTTCCCATTTCATTCTTATTTCCCTAGTTGAATCTGGTCGATAAGCTCCTTCGCAAAAGTCTTGCCGGGCTCCAGTCTCAGGGCTTCCTCGGCGTCGCGTTTTGCGTCAAAGACATTGCCAAGCACCAGAAATGAGGCGGCACGGGTGCATAGCGTAAATGCATCGCCTCCCCCTTTGTTCAAGGCATCCGTCGAATCGCGCACCGCCTCCGAGGCGTTCCCCTGCGCACGATGAGATTCGGCTCGGAGCCGCAACGCGAGGATGTGGCCAGGGCTTAGATTCAGGAGTTTGCTCGCACCCTCAATCGCTTCATCATAACGCCGCAACCTGAAGCCAGCCTCCGCGCACACTCTCAGAGCGACTTGGTTTACCGGATCATGGGCAAGTGCAGACACCGCATCGGAATAGGCCACTTCTGGCTCACCCAGCTTGATGCTTGCATAAGCGCGACTCGTCATGGCGGAAACATTGCTAGGTGAAACATCCAAGCACTCTGTGGCATCACACGCTGCGTCCAGATACCTACCCAGTTTGTTGTTGCAGTCGGCCCGGATTTGAAGTCCGACCACGTTGCGATTTGAGAGTTCGATAAGGCATGATGCTTCCCGATGCGCAATGCGGTATTGACCGGCCTGCCAGCTCATTTTTGCGCGATTTTTAAGAGCGGCAATTCGCTCATGCAGGCGAGGAACTTTAATTCGACGGACAAGGTCGGCACTGACTTCGAAGGGTAGTGGTGGCGGATGGCCGTCGACCAATCGTTTCAACTTTTCCATGGCGGAAATCCCCCTGACCTCTCCGAAGATCTTGGCCGGCTGTAACGACCTTGCATGTTCATCGTAAGCGTCGAACCAAGGAATGCGATACCGCTGATATTCCTCAGGAGTGATGGGCGAAGGCCCAGCCTTACGTCCTGTGATCTGCTCGAACATCTCGCTATTGACGATATGGATGAATATGGTGCCTTTGCGGGTTTCGTCCCAACATTCTGCACCGTAAGTATCTTCGATGATTTTCTGTTGAATGTTTCCACCCCGAGCGATGCCCATTTCCAAGTCGAAGATTTCAGCATCAGGCATCTGCTTCAGTCCTGAATAGAGTGCCGGGGGGCGTTTTGGTGCTGCGCCAAGCGGACTATGCTGCTCTCCCACTTTCGAGGCTGAGAACAACACAGGCGGTGACCATTCTTCAGGCGGCCATTCTTCAGGTGGCGGCTCTGGAATTTCGTCATCCTCCAATCCCTTGAGAGCCTCGTGCCCGAGTTTGCTTCCGAGAATCTCGCGAATTTCCGTAAGCACGCGCAGGCGATCATTGTGGGTTATCCCAAGCAGCCGTTCTAGGCGCCTTGAAGGCTCACGTCGTAAATGTCCGTCTCTTACCTTCTGCTGCAATTCGCTTAAAGAGGAGAAGACATGATCTCGGAACGCTAGCATCATCTGGCGTTTGTGATTCTCCAGACGCTGCTCGACTACTTCTGGGTCTTCCTCAGGAAATCGGCCTTCCTTTGACTCGAAAACGGCGAGTTGGAAGCCACCAAACTTAGCTTCATCAGTCACCTGCTCTTCGATCGTGTAGCCTTGGCCCAGAGGCATCGCCACGAACTGACCGACTCGGCCCTCTCCACAGTTGATTCCGTCCAGCCATTTTTGCTCTGGTATGACTACGTAATCTTGCTTGTGTGTCCGAATTTTCTCGTCATACGCATCACCAGTGATTGCGTTAATCCCACCGACAGCCACTTTTGCCGTGCTGGGCTGCCATTCTTTACCCTCAAACTCCAAGAACAATGCTTCCTTCTGGTAAAGCGGAATGAAGAAACCTCCATCGTGCAGCCATCCACGCGGAACTGTGTCGGCGTAATCGGCAACACTCAGAATTGGCAATCGGCCGAATCCTGCTGGCAGTGGATAGTCCTTCCCATCCTCGGGAATTCGCAGCGTCCGGTTGAACGAGATGGTCGTGTGGCGTCCAATCCGAATACTATCGTGTTCAATGACGACAGCGAGACGTTTCACGCCGCCAGCGCTGTTCAACAGACGCGTTGCGATTCGCAAGACCGTAGCGGCCACTGCATCAAAGTCGAAATTCTGCTCACTGCTCGCAACCATCCGACCATCAAGAGCAGTCCTGTGTGTCTCTTCTGGCGTGCAATAAGCGGCAGCAGTTATAAGTGCTATCTCTGAGAACTTGGAAAAAAGGGCAAAGTCTTCTGCGGCAGCTCGAAGAGCTTGCTCATGTTTACAAATCCAGCGAGGTAGGTCTTGAAAGTCTTCTCTACACTCAGAAATTAACCAGAGCAGCTGAATCACGACCCCAGTCTCTTCTTGTAAGTCAAAGTTGGTCGCGGCGACTCGCAGCCTTGATATCAAATGTTCAACAGTAGCTTCAACTTCGGGTTTCATGGCATTGCAGTGATGTTTAACGAAACAGGGTTATGGAAGAGCGGCACGGAACTCTGTCAGCATCTCGAAGGCTGAGGCACAACGTTTTTTTGGCTCTGGCGCCAACGCCCTGTCAATCACCAAAGCGAGGGGTTGCGGCAGGGACGAATCTCTTTTTAGAATTGGCACCACCGACTCACTCAAGATCACATCAATCGGATCGCGTTTCTCGGTGAACGGATAAGGGAAGAAGCCAGTGAGCATGTAGTAGAACGTCGCGCCGAGGCTCCAGACATCGCTGACGGGCTTCACATACTTGAAGTTGATGAACTGCTCGCGGGGCATGAACAGCGGGGTGCCGGCGTAGGTGCCGGTGAGGCTCATGCCGCTGAGGCCGGCCTGCTGGAAG
>JANYJH010000083.1 GCA_025361865.1 Phragmitibacter sp. | reverse complement strand
TGTTAGGCGTCTATCGGCGACCTGCGTTGTCAGGAGTATGAAAATCCAGCACCAAATCCTTGGTTCCTGGGTAAGTAATCACCACCTTGGAGCTGCCGTGTTTCGTCGAGAGAAGCGGCAAGTCAAAAGTATTCGGCGGTTCAGGTTCACCGCGGTTCCGTTAATGCACGACGGCTTGGGTGTGGTTGTTAGTTTCATGATAAGGACGGATTCGCTCTTTCTTAGGATGGGTTAGCTCCTGTGTTCCGACGGCGACGAGCTCAGTTAAAATCCAGCACGAGCTTCCTGTCGCCCTTGCGGAGGGTCACGACGCCGCTGCCGAAATCCCCCTCGATGAACGGGCTGACGTAAGCTTTCTTCGGCGCGTAGTTGACCGGCACGCCGTCCACCTGCGGCACCTGCGAGTAGTCGGCGAAGAGCGTCAGTGTCGCGTGGTTCAGCGCGCTGGTGTAATCGAGGCGATGGTTTTCCCACTTCAAGGCATTGCCGAGCGTGGAAGCTTGGAACGCGGCAAAATCCTTGCAGTCGGCTTTGCGCGCGACCTCGATGATGACGGGAGAAAACTCATCGGCGCACTCCAGCCACATGCCATTGGCCAGCGCTCTGACTTTGTCTCCGTGATGCATTTCAGGCGCGTCTGGCTTCCAAGTTCTATCCCCGTTCACCACACGCACGGCGGCATAAGCCTGCGGCGCTTCGGCGAACACCCAGCCGTCGCGCTCCGCACGCGTCAGCGCGCCGTCAAACCAGACACGCTGGCCTTTGGCATTGGCAGTCTTGAGCCGCTGAACGATGAGGACGCCACGTTTCTGCACCGACCAGTTGGCGTTGTAAGAACTGCCCGTGCCGGTGTTTCCCCTCGTCTGCACATAGATGCGCGCGGTAGGATGACCGGCGAAAATCGCGCCTTCCCAGCGGTTCTGGCTGCTCATCCCTGCCCAGTCTTTCGCAGTGAGCGCCTCGACCATGCTGGTGCCCATCACGAAATCCGGCGTGCAGTAGCTGTAACGCAGCAAACCGCCGCCCTCGGGTCGGAGCGCGGCAACGCCGTTCGGCAGAAAGAGAGGATGCTTGGGATCAGTGACAAAGTTCAGCGGCGGTTCGCCGGTCTTCCGCGGTTCCAGCCGACCAGGCCGACGCGAAATATATTCATAGACGCCGCGACTGTTCCAATCGAGAGCCAGCTCCGCGACGAGTGAGGAAGGTCGCCAGAAAGTCGTCGCACCGCAGACAACTCCAGGAGCCTGACTGTTGGCCGGGGCGAAGCCGAAAGGATACCAGGCTAGCTCGTCCATATTTGAGTGGGAAGTCGAGTTTTCGCCCGGGTAGCAGCGATGCCGGCTGCCCCCGCGCACGCCGTTGATTTCCTCGATGGCCCAGTCGGCCCAGAATAAGTCCAGTAACATGCTCATTCGCCGCCGTAATTCTGGGTCCTCGGCGAAGTCGGCCATGTTATACCAGCCGCCGAGCGTGTATTTGTTGTAGCCGGAATTGCACTCGACCAGCAGGCCCGACGTGGCGGCGTTGCGGGCATAGCGCTTGTAGTAATCGTCGAACGCTTTCGCCATCTCCGGCACCGTCGTGCCATCGGCATAACGTCGGTTCTTATAGTCCGGGTGTTGCGCGAAAATCTGCGCCGCTCCCCAGAAGCTGGACCAGGCTGCAGTATGATTGTTCTCGCTGCCCATGCTCCACCAGTCGCGTTCCGGCAGCGTTAGCTCCCGTCGGCAGACCGGCTCGGCCCATCGCCAGAGCATGTCCAGCAGCGCGGACTCGGCCTCCGCACTCATGCGACCGGGGAAATGTTTGCTCGAACGACTGAAGAGAAAATAGATGCGCTCCAGAATGTAGGCGTATCCGTAGAAGTCGTTTTTTGCGATCGCGGGCAGGAACTCCTTTTCGCGCTCGGTGAGGATCGCCTGGTCGGCTTCGGCAGTGCGTTCATTGAGCCAGTAAGCCGCCAGCGCAAAGGCTTGGTAGTGCATGTAACTGGTCGGCGGAAATGCATACTTCAATTGCCGGCGCAGCATGGCATCGCACCGGGCGTCAGCACCGGCGATGACGGACTTGGCGCTAGATGCTGGAGGTGCCGAATCGTTTGAGGGTGATTCTTTCCGTTCCGCTGCATGGAGCGCGGTGATGGAAGCAAACAGGAGTGTCGAGATGAGTTTGAGGGGTGCTTTCATGATAAAGGGAAAAGTCGGAGATTATTCCTTTCGAGGAAGAGGCCGCGCAATGACCGTCAGGTTGACATCATCCGCATAGCAATGGCCGAACTCCGCGTCCGGTTGCGGAGCGTCGGTGAATCGAATCACACTCACGTGAACGGCGGCAGTCCGGGCATTCCGTGGCAGGATGACCTTGGCCTTTGCCGTCCGCCACTGCCCGCAGGTCGCAGGACTGTTATCCAAATACGTCCTCACATAGGCACAACCATCGAACCTGGATTCCGGCCATCCGGCTCGGACTGTTTGGGGCGATTGCGGATTGACCAGCAGGCGGCAGCGGAATTGTCCGCTACCCTCAGGGCCGGGATCGGCATCGAAGAATGATGCGCGCACTTCGAGCGTGACCTCATCGTCGGCGCCCACTTGGTCCCAGACCTGACGCAGGTCGATCAGTTGATACACATCGCACCGGGCGGGGAATCCTTGAGCCGTGTGTGGGTCGGTCTCCGCACGCGTGAAGCGCAACATCCGCCGTCCCGATTTTGGGCTCGCCTCTCCAGACCCAGCGACCAGCTCCGCACCATCGCCCGACCAGATGTTGAAACTTGCCGGAGGATTGGCCGGTAGCGCACCGCCGCTCTGCTCGAAGTCACCATTCCTCAGCGGGAACAGCCGCTTTTCCTTAGCCACCGCGCGCGGCACGACATAGCCGAACACCACTGATGTGCAAAACATCCCAAACACCAATCCCGCCGCCGCTGCCGCGAGCGGACGCCAGGAGAGCCAGCGTGTCGAGCGGCCAGGTGTGGCCGCGTCAGGCGCGATCAGCATTTCAGTCACCGCTTCGGAAGAGGCAGCATGGGCTTCCAAGGCCACATCCAGATTCATGTAGCGGAGATACAATCGGGCCACGGCATCGTCCCGCTTGAGGGCGTTTTGCAAAAGCGCCGCTTCCTCCTCCGTGGTGAGTCCAGCGATGTGGCGCTGGATGAGATCGTGCCAGTCGGTGTTCATATGGGTTCCTCCATTGTCAGGGTGCGCTCCACGCAATCCAGCAAGGCCTGCCGGATGCGGTGGAGCAGTTTGTAGAGCGCCATCGGCGTCTGCCCGCGACGGGTGGCGAGATCGTCGATGCGCGTGCCTTTCGTATAGGCGGCGAGCACGAGTTCCTTTTGCGAGAGCGGCAGTTTTTGCAGGCAATGCTCCAGCGCCTCGCGCTCGCTGACATGCTGCGATTCCTGCTGGACGGCCATGTCCGCGAGACGGTTCACCAGTTCATCATCAAACACATGCCGGTCACGCACACGGCGGCGCAGGTGCATTCGCGCCACATTTCTTGCCACACCGAAGGCCCACGGGCGAAACTCCACTGCCGAGGCGAACCCCTGCCACAGCGCCACAATCACCTCCTGCATCACTTCCGAAGCCTCCTGCCGCGTGGGGAGCAACGAGCGGACAAACGTATGCAATGCCACCTCATGCTCCGCATAGAGGCGAAGGAACTGGTCATGCTGAGGATGGTCTGGCGGTGACGGCATGGTGATTGCAACCTACTCGTTGCCACTCGCGGCCTCATTTGCCGAAAATAGTTCCAGAAATTGGATTTCACCCCTCGAAATCCAGATGATCATTTACCACCTCCGCGCTCCTTTGGAGGAAGATAAGATAGCTCTTGCGCACTGTTCATTCGCGGATAACTATCTTCCCTCGTTTTTGAGAAAGTGCCGCGTGGTGTAATGGTAGCACAAGAGATTTTGATTCTCTTTGTTAAGGTTCGAATCCTTACGTGGTAACCCTCTCAGAAAAAGAAAAGGGGGATTGCCTATGGATTCTCAGCGTCTATATTCAGTCCCAGTTTAAAAATGCCGCGTAGTGTAACGGTAGCACAAGAGATTCTGATTCTCTTTGTTAAGGTTCGAATCCTTACGCGGTAACCATCCTTAGAGCCCAGGGGGCTTATCACCGATGGAGCGGCCTTTGGGCCTCGTCTCGGTAGGTGCCGTCGGATCGTAAGGGACGCCGCCATCCACACTGATGGTATTGCCCGCTTCAGCGATGAGCTTGGGTCGGTTCGTTTCCACTTCCTTGTAATAAGTGCGCTTGATAACCTTGCCCTGTGTGTCCACGCAGACATGGGAGTAGATGTGGGGCACGACCATGAAAAGAATATGCAAACGGTTGTCCTTGTCCAAGCTCAACTGGGGATCGGAAACGAGAATGATGGTGCCGAGGGAGAAGGTGGCCAGCTTGAGCTTGGTCCGTTCTTCGATAAGGCGCACGTAAAGGAACGTGTGGTCTTCGTCCCGGAGAACGGCGAGACTATAAAGCCGAATCTGTCCGGCATTGGGCAAGCCCGCAGGCACGCCGTAAGGAATTTCTTGGAAGGGACGGGCGTCTGTAAAAGTGGCCCGCACATGGTTGGAGGTATAGTATTGCTGAGATGGCGGGTGATAAACACTGGCGGCGATGGTGTAGTTTCCGTATTCAGAGAAGGAATAAATTTCCGAGATGGAAATCACGCGGGTGATGGTTTCTCCCGCCTTAAAGATCATGTTGTCATCTGTGCGAACCCTCAACGCAGGTAGTGGATTACTGTGGGGATCTTTGATGGAGAAGGACAACCAAGAATCACCCGTAGGTGAGCCCATAACGATGTCCGTGCCGCTGCGGTTTGCGATGGTGATCGTGGCTTCTACGCCTTCATAGGTGAGGAAGGTGGGCTTGTTGAGCTTGACCTCGACGGCGAACTGAGCGTGAACCGCAGGCGACCACAGGGCAAGGACAAGACACGCCAGCCAGAGGACGCGATGAGGGAGACTCGTGATTTTCATTTCCATGAAGAATCTATGTTTTCCGGGCAAAGGACAAGCTTCTTATGCGTGATCACGGTTTCTCCGCCGGAGGAGGTGTATTACTAACGGTGCGAAAGCCTCTGGCAACGGTGACGTTTTCCGGCGTTGGAGGGTCTTGCGGGAAGCTGCGATTGGTCAGGACATTGCGTGAGGACCTGAGCGCGAAATGGCCACCGCGAAGAACGGGGACAAGCACGTCCGGAAAGTCAGGATGTGAGCCGATAGAGCTGGTCCATTCTTCCACGTTTCCGGCCATGCCGACCACGCCATAGGGGCTGATGTCCAGTTTGATCTTGTCCACCGGCATCCAGTAATTCGCGCCGTCTTTGCTGCCGCCGCTGCCTTTCGGAACATAGTCCTCTCCAAGGTTCGCTGCGCCGAGTCGCACTTCATTGCCCCAGGGGAATTCACGTCCATCCGTGCCACGCGCTGCTTTCTCCCATTCCTGTTCTGTGGGGAGGCGATGCCCCTTCCACTTGGCATACGCATAAGCATCCCACCAGTCCACGTTCATCACGGGGCAGTTCAAATCAATGCGTTGACCATTAAAGGAACCGGCAGTGACAGCGGCGGTGTTGTAGGAACTCCAGTCTTTCGGCTTGTGACTTTTCTTGGTCTTAGGCTGGTCTGAGTGATCGTAGGCCTTGGCCTTCTCAGGATGCTGTTCCAGATGAAGCAGAAACAAGCCGTATTGATAAATGGTGGTCTCTGTGCGGTCGATCCAGTAATCGCTGGCGAGCCCGGTCTGCGTTTGACCCTTTTGATAAATAAACGGTCCACCCGGTATGAGCACCATCGACTCCTTCACGGGCACTGGCGGAGGTGAATTACGACCACGGACGAAATAAATGATCACCCCGATGAAAACGAGGAGCAGTGCGGCCACGGCGAACCGGGATCGCGATGAACGGGCGTTGTTGATGGCTTGAATGTGCTTCACCTCATGGGTGTCCGCTCGTTTCAACAGGCTTCGTTCACGATACTGATTCTGCAATGAGATAAGCTGCTTGTGCAGTCCTTCCCAGTCCAAATTGGCCGTGGCCAGATCATCCAACAGATGCCGGGCACGAGGTCCATCACAAAGCGGCAAGAACATGGCCAGCAGGCGTTTCACATCCGCTTTGTAATCCCGAGCTCCTTCTGTCGGCGCACGAAATACATTCACGATGCTGGCCTGGTGCTCAGAGTCGATGGAGACATCCAAGGGGCTGAGCATACGATAATGCAGGCTGCGGCCAGAGGCATAGCTCATGGCCTCAGCGATGCCGAAAAGCACTTCCGTTAGCACCTTCTCACTCAGCTTCTCCCCGGCGCGCAGCAGTTCCTTGACCGTCCGGCCATGAGGCATCTCTCTGGTGTAGAAGAAATTCTTCCCGATCATCATGGACTCAAACAGCGGCGCGATGCGTGGATGGGCGACGCCAGCTTTTAAGCGTGCACGTTCCTGAAAAGCCTCCACGATGGAGCCATTTATGAGATACTTGGGGCGGAGCAGGACCAGGGCGACCTCACGCTGCACCGCCTGTTGCACGGCCAGATAGGTTTCGGATTCCGGCTCCTCATAGAGCCGTTCCTTGATGATGTAATTTCCGAGAACGGTGTCCGGGGGTAAGATCGGCGGGCTTTCGACGACGGGTGGCGCGGCTTCTTGAACCACCGTCGCTGACGCCGCGAAGGCCACGGCTTCCACTTCAGCCACTAGGCGCTCCTCGCCAAATGGTTCATAGAGAACCGTAGAGCTGCCGATGGCTTCTTCATAGCCTGCAAGATCATAACGGCTCGTGAAAAGCGCCGCCATCGTAGGAAATTTATCCCTGATGGCATCTCGTAAATCAAAGCCTGAGTAATCACCACCCAACACACCTTCGCTGATCAACAAATCCAACTGCGGGAGTTGTTGAGCCAAGGTCGCTGCGGTTAGCGCATCCTCGGCCTCATATACGGTATGACCGTGTCCCGCCAACAAGGTGGCCCGCGCGAGGCGCACCTCGGCGTTGGGATCCACATAAATAACAACCATGCTTAAAGAAGAAAAAGATCAGTTTGCGGGTGGTAACAAAGCATTGTCTGCGCCAGCGCGATTTTTGCCCGGCGGCTTGAACTGCAACAGCGTCTCCGGGGATGCCTGCTCACCCATTAATTGATTTTTGTAATAAACCTTCACCATGTAGCCGTGGAAGAATTTATTACCCTGCTGCGCAGGCGCGATGTAGTCCACAGTCAGCATTTCAGGCTTGGAAGTGGCGAAGACCGGAGTGGCTTTCCAGCGTCCAGTGGAGGATCGCTCAGGCGCGGCCTGCTCAATACGCTCACCCGATTTTTCAAAGAAATAAATCTGGATGTCCATCACGGAGGTGTCGATTAGCTCGCCTTCCACAGCAACGAGAGGAATGCGCAGGGTCCACTTTTCCCGCTTGGAAGACGGGTCACGTTCGATCTCACATTTCCCCAGCTTGAGCGCTTTAATGTTGCTTGCGACTTGGGCCGTGGGTTCCTCTGGGGCGCTGCTGAGCTTGGAAACTGCCAACCGATAATACCCGCCCGCTCCTGAGAGTCCCATCGCGCGAACGCGACTCCAAGCTGATTGTGATTTGTCCCCCAAGCCCATCGCTTCATAGGTCATGGCCATTTCACTCAGAATTTCAGGATGTCCCGGTTCATTCAAATCTGCGGCCTTCAGAGCCTCCAGCGCCGCCTGCATGTCCCCCAGGATACGGGCCTGCCGGGCACCCTCCACGGTGTCCATGATTTGTTGATTTTTAATCTCGCGCCCCGGTGGCAAAGGCGGCCTTGGAGCCATGCTGGAAGCCAGCGTCGTGGTCTGTGGCTGAACGAGCGCCGACGGCAATGGAGGAGGCGTCATCGGAGCCACCTTACCAAGAGCCGTAGGAAGCTCCGGTAGCGACGATGGAGGCGTGAAGACGGGTGGGGGTATTTGCTGAACTGCCACTGTGGGGGTGGCGAGGCTAGCTAGAGGAGTCGGACGGGCATCGGCGATCCTTTTCCCAGCGGCCTGCACGACTAAGATCACTTCTACGAGAGCCAATAGCGCGAGCGAAATCAGGGCGACCTGCGGCGCTAGGTTGCTTGGTAATTTCATCAGGTCAGTGCGCGAGGCCATTCGGCGAATTATTCGGGGAATAGCGATACTACGGTTTACGGGCCTGAGTGTCAACGCTTGTGGTAGCTTGTTGAAAAAGCGTCATCAAGGCTGGGTGACCTTGAGCCTGAAGAAACGGGCGGTGCCGTTCAATGGAAAGTCGCGCCAATAATTTCCCGCACCGTCGGTTTGTTCAGATACGGAAGCAGTCGTCCAAGTGCCGGGCAGGCTGGTGTTCTGCTCAACAAAGTAGCTCACCCCAGTCGCGACCTTCTTGTAACTGAAGCGAATATTGGCACCGTTCCTGGCCGCACTGGGCATCTTCTGCGGATCGCTCGCCGTGGGGTTCATGCCTTGGGAGTATTCCATCAGGTTAGTGACGCCATCGTGATCAGGGTCATCAGTGGCATTCGCGCCCGTGCCGCCATCGGGGAGCGAGAAGAACTGATCCCGCCAAGACTGCCAGGCATCCATGTATTCATCGGCCCCAATATCCACGCGGCTGTTAGCGATTCGGCTTTGCCCGCCAAAGTCTTTTTCACCGCTGGCGGCGACGAAGGCGGTGTCCCCCGCATTTACCGCAACGGAACTGGCGGATAGGGTGAAATCTCCACTGGCGGCATTAGTTAATCCCAAGTTGGCCAAGGTGACAAAGGCCGAATTAAAATCCTGTCCTGAGCCTCCCGAGGCGACGGTTTTTCCCCACGAGGCGAAGGTGCCATAACTGGTGGCATTCCAGATAAACTCATAGTTGTTCACTCCTGATGTGGTGCTGTATAGATTCCAATTGATGCTGTTAGCGGCAAATGAACCATCAGTATTGTTCTTGAGAATGAATTGTTCAAACGAGGAACTGTCCGGCCAAGACACCATGATGTTCTGTTTGATGGTGGTGGTGGAGACGAAATGTTGGATGGCGATACAGCCTCCTCCAGCATGGTCGGTGTCGTTTTGATAAATCGTATTGTTCGTGATCGCGACATTAGTGGCGCCACCGTTAGTCGCCGCCGCTCCACCCAGAAAAATTCCCCCGAGGTGGTTCTTCCAGATGATGTTGTTACGCACGGTCACGCTATCTGAGAACTTGCCAGAATGCTCACTGCCCACGGAGATGCCGATATTGCAGTGATGAACATTGTTACGCTCGATGACTATGGAGGCTCCACCATCCACGTAGATGCCGGGAGCACCACGTTGATTGCCATAGGCTGGATTAGCGGCGGAGTCGATGTTGTAAACGGTGTTCCCACGGCAGACACCACTGCGGGCGTAGTCGTTGCTCGTTGATGTTCCCTCATAGCCGATGAAGTCGATGCCGATGTTTGTGCAGTCGTGAATCGTGTTATTAGTCACTTGGAAGTTTGTTACGTTTCCATTGATTGACAGGCTCTCGCTAAACCCGGTTTTCAAAGAATAGACCGTGCATCCATCAATGACCAAACCATCAGCGGCAGTCGTGCTGGTGCCATAGACTCTGATCCCGAAAGCATTGCCTCCAGTGGACTTGTTATTGTTGATGTCGTGGATTTTGAGATTGAGCAGGCGGATGTTACTACAGGCTCCATCTATTCTTACTCCGCATGGGGTGACCGAGTTGGATGAAATGGTGAAGTTGCGGACTTCCAAGCCATTGAAGATCCAGTTGCTTTGACCAAAGACATCAATCAAGCCCTGGGTTCCCGAAGGCGTCAGCGCAGTGCCGTCGATGGCGGGTAGAAAGCTATCGTTCGCATAATTGCGCACGGTGATGGGAAGAGCTGTTGTGCCGCCGAAGGCACTGATGACCAGTCGCTCACTGTAAACGGCTTGGGCATTCGCGAGGGTCGTTCCACGAACGTAAATCGTGTCCCCGGCAAACGAGAGGCTGATTCCCTTTTGGATGGTCCGAAGCGGCTGAGCCAAGGTGCCTGCATTGTTGTCATTGCCATCGGTGCTGACGTAACGATCCGCCGCCAGAGCGGTATGGGTAATGAAGCAAAGCGACCACGAAATGGCGGCAGCTTTAAAATGAGTTGCGGGCATGTTATTTTAGATAGCTTAAGGAGGGTGTTTGTTCAAGCAGACTCTCTCTAACGGCTCAGCAGGGCTTCATTAGATGCTTCCTGCTTGCTTATGAAGCCAGCTCCAGCACTCTAAGGCACCTCATGCCCCCCCTGATGCCGAGCCAACAGCCGATCTCTCCATCCCTTAGCCCGTGGGAATTGGCGAGCCAGTATGAAGGCGCGGGTCTGGTTTTTTTGGACAGTTCCCTGATGGGTGACAAGGCCGTCTCCATTATTGCACTGAACCCGGTGGAGATTTTGACAGGCACGCTGCCTGAGGATGCGGAACGACTCCGTGAAGTGCTGCGACGCCATGAGAAACCGAAGTCCAGAGGCCATCTGTTACCTGATGGTGGCTTGTTTGGTTGGGTGGGCTTCGACGGACAGTTTGTCTTCGGCGTCTATCCTGAGTGTTCTGTTTATGAACATGGCACGGGCTTGTGGCATGGAAAGCAAATCGTCCCCAACGGGAAACATCACAAACGAACTCCAAGCATCCCTCTAGAGCTAAGGCCTTTGATGTCATGTGATGAGTTCATGCGGCTGGCGGGCAAGGCGCAGAGTTACATCTCCGCAGGTGACATCTATCAGGTGAATCTCACGTATCCGTGGGAGGCTGCGTGGCCGGAGAAATTGGAACCCTTTGCCTTCTATGAGCGTCTAAGAAAAATCTCTCCCGCGCCCTATTCAGCTTTTCTGGATCTGGCTGGCACGCGTGTCTTCAGTGCTTCACCCGAGAGCTTTCTGCGCATGAGTGGAGATGGCATTAGCACTCGGCCAATCAAAGGGACGCGACCGCGTGGTTTTGATGGAGTGAGTGATCTTGGGTTGGCCGATGAGCTTACGAATTCTCCGAAAGAGCGCGCTGAACTGGTGATGATCACGGATCTGGAACGCAATGATCTCGGTCAGGTATGTGAGTTTGGGAGTGTCAGAGTGACTGAGCTTCTTAAGCTGGAACGCTTCGCGCAAGTGCAACATTTGGTGTCCACGGTAGAAGGCACGCTGCGCCATGAGATCAGTCATCTTGATGCGTTTCTCGCGTGCTTTCCCGGTGGCTCTATTTCCGGTGCTCCAAAGAAACGTGCTCTGGAAATCATCAAAGAACTGGAGCCGCTTGATCGCGGTCTCTATACTGGAGCCATCGGCTATTTTGGTTTCAACGGAGAGAGCCAGTTCAATATCACCATCCGCACCGCTTGGCTGCGTAACGGTCTTCTGCGCTTTAACACGGGTGCAGGGATCGTCGCGGATTCAGACCCAGCCAAGGAATACGAAGAGACGTTGCATAAAGCGGCAGGAGTCCTAGAGGCTGCGCGCGGTTGATAAATCAGATCATAAAAAACCCGCGATCTGGCGAGATCGCGGGTTTGATCTACGGACCTTGGAAGCGTCCGCGCAAAGGGATTACAGGGAGGCTTTGAGGGCCGAGGAAGGAACGAAGCGCACCGTCTTGGAGGCTTTGATCTTCATGGCAGCGCCAGTCTTTGGATTGCGACCGGTGCGTGCTGCGCGCTTGGCCACTTTGAAGGTGCCGAAGCCGATGAGTTGCACAGGACCGTGTTTGGCTACGCCCTTGCTGATTGCTGCAAGGACTGCTTCAACTGCTTCGCCCGCAGCGCGCTTGGAGGTTTCACCACCGAGGTTTTTTTGGACTGATTCGATTAGTTCCGCTTTGTTCATATGAATGGGATGTTGTAGTTTGAGGAGTGTCACCCGCGCACCCGTTGGTCGCTAGGTTGTGTGGAGTTATGAAGAGCTTCGGATAAAAGGTCAACTCAAATAATCGAATGAATCCCCATTTTTAAAGGCATGAAGCGCTATTTAATTATTGACGAACCGCCAGAAATTCATGCAACGGCATTTGTGGCGCCTGGCGCTGTGATTGTGGGCGGAGTGAAAATTGGAGAATCCGTCAGCATTTGGTATCACTGTGTTCTGCGTGGAGACATCAATAGAATCCGCATAGGCACTGGCTCCAATATCCAAGACGGAACGGTGATTCATGTGGCGGATGATTACGAAGCCGTGGTGGGTGAGCGAGTAAGCGTGGGGCATCGGGCCATCATTCATGCCTGTGAGATCGGTGATGAAACGCTGGTGGGCATGAGCGCTGTGGTCATGGATGGCGCTGTCATTGGAGCACGATCCATCATCGGTGCGGGCTCGTTGGTCACTAAGAACATGCATGTCCCTGAAGGTTCGTTGGTGCTCGGATCGCCCGCTCGTGTAGTGCGTCCGTTGACTGTGGATGAACAAAACTGTAATGCCGCGTTGGCAGACAAATACGTGCGGCTGTCACGTCTCTATTTGCAGCAGGGCATCGGCATACCTGCGGCCAGGCCATAGATGAGTGCATCATTTGTTTGCCTGTTAGTCACCCTCCGTGTTAGCTTTGGCTATGGGCAAAGATGTTGTGCAAGTAACCCTCCGTGCGGTGGTGCCACTCGAAGGATCTTTCGCTGTATTTCTGGGCAATGAGGAGAAGACCTTCGTCATCTACGTGGACGAACCAGTGGGATCTGCCATCACGAGATCCATGCGCGGCATAGTCAAAGAAAGACCACTCACCCATGATCTGCTGGGGCATGTGTTACAGGCTTTTGGAGGCAAGGTGGATCACATCGTCATCAATCACCTGGAAAACGGCGTGTTCCATGCCCGCATCATCCTGTCAGCGGAGAATGAATTGCAACGGCGCAAAGTGGTGGAGCTCGATGCGCGCCCAAGCGATAGCATCGCTCTGGCGGTGCAACAGAATGCGACGATTCTGGTTTCAACCAGCGTGTGGGAGAGTGTCGATGACATGTCTGAAGCCCTTGGACAAATCGAAAAGAAGGGCCGTAGCCAAACGGATGCTGATGAATTGTGATTCACATAACGAGCGTTCGGTGCTCGCGGCTCCTAGGCATAAAACAACGGGGCCGTATTCCTCCGAATACGACCCCGCGCACCTCATGAAGTCGCTTCTCACACGACTACAAATTTGTTACTAGCCGCCTGCAATGGCATCGCGACCACGCTCGCCTGTGCGAATACGGATGGCTTCGGTGACATCACTGACAAAAACTTTTCCATCACCGATCTTGCCTGTGTTGGCAGCTTTCACGATGGCGTCCACGACGATATCAGCGCGCTCGCTCTCCACCACCACTTCCAGTTTTACCTTGGGCAGGAAATCAACGGTGTATTCGGAACCGCGATAAATTTCTGTGTGACCTTTTTGGCGTCCGAAGCCTTTTACTTCGACGACGGTCATGCCTTGCACTCCCACTTCTGCCAGGGCTTCCTTAACATCCTCCAATTTGAAGGGCTTGATGATGGCTTCGATCTTTTTCATGACTTGGTTTAGGATGAGATACTGGGATTGTGTTTATATGAAGGCGTGTTTGGTGAACGCCTGTTTAGGTGAAATCTGTAAAAGCTGGCAACGTGCCAAGTCTCAGGCTTTTTTGTAAAACTTGCGTCCAATTTACATATCTAGGAAGAGTAGTCACCAAAAGCGTTGCTTGGCAAGGAGGATGGATGATGGTTTGCTACAAACTACTCTATATGAAAGCCGCCTTCCTAACATCTGCCTGTCTGGTTCTTTGCATAATAAATTCAGCCTTCAGCGCTGAAAAATACTCGCTCCGCCCCCATTGGGAAACGGGTAAAGTTTACACCCTTGAAAATGATACCCAAATGACGATGGCGGTCCCCGGACTGGGCCAACAAAGCGGGGCTGGCAATGAAACGAAAGTCCAGCAAACCATGACGGTGACAGTGACGCCGGAGGCTACCACGGGCAATAAACTGGCTGAAATCAAGTTCTCCAGCATCAAGGCCGACATGGCCATGATGGGTGCGAAAATGACCTATGATTCCAGCGATCCTTCCAAGTCCGCGCCCTTCCTCCAGCAGAGCTTTGGCGCGATGGTGAATAAGTCCTTCACCATGGTTTTCGACAAGGATGATACCTACCTCGAAGCCCGTGGTCTGGACACGCTGAGTTCGGGAACTCCCTTGGGTAAAACCAAGGCCATGAGCGGAAAGCAGTTGGCGGAAATGTTCCGTAAATCCTTTGAAATGTCCCTGCCGAAAGAACCCATCGCTGCTGGCGAGACTTGGAACTTCGAGGAAAAGATCGAAATGGGTCCGGTGGGAGTGATCAGTATCAAGGTGACGGGCAAGTTCGACTCCATCGTCGAACGTGAAGGGCGGAAGCACGCGAAGTTGCTTCTGGACGGCACCTTTTCCACCCCAGAAGCAGCCGATGGCAAACAGCAGATGGTCAAATTCGGTGACGGCTCCAAATTCAACGGTGAGATCTACTTCGATATAGATCGTCGGGTCGCCACTTCATCAGAAACACACTCCGATCTCAAATTAGGAGTAGGCGGTCAGGAGATGCCGATGAAGCAAACCACCGTGAACAAAGTGGTGTCCATTGAGGACATCAAGTAAGGCCTTACGGCCTGTAAAGCCGAGCGAGCTAATCACCTCGGTTTGCCCACCATCAACGAAGTCGTCGCGGGATCAACGAGGTAGCCGATTCCAAACGGGATCGGTTGCGCGTGATAGGCAGGGTCTTGGTAGGCGGCGCGCAAATCGGGCTGCTCGTATTGCTTGAAGATGGGCAGGGTGGCTTCGTAGTTGCCATAGAGATCGAGCTTCCAGTTCCGCTCCTTGAAGCTGCGAAGAGGAACGCCGGATGGGTCTTGAATGATGCCGCTGCAATGGTTGAGCAGATGATTGCGAATGTGTGAGAAGTAAGTCTCATGCATCAGATAGGAGGCGCTCTTTAACAATGCGGCAGGCTGACCGAGCGATGAGGCGAAGCGCAGGAATGGCCCGTTTACAGCGAGGGCTTGATCTGACAAGTCCTGGCTGAAGTAGAAGATGCGCTTCGGTCCATCATTCCCGCGCACACGGATGAGCAGGCCTTGGACAGAGCTTTGGCCGGCGGGGAGGATGATCGGATTGCCGCTTGGATCAAGGCGCACGCCATTGACGGATTCGACGACGTGACCGGTGCGGGCGAGGAAGACCATGAAGACGGGCAGCACGCCACGGAAGCGCGTGGACTGGAAGTTCGTCCGCATGTCCTTCGTGATGAAGTAGGTGTATTGCAGGATATTGGTCAGCGAAGTATTTAGACCATCAAGCCCCTGCTCCACATCCGTCGGATTGAGGGAGTTCCAGTCTGGAAGCGGCTCACAAGGCTCCAAGCCGCACATCACATAGGTTTCAGCGTGTGGGTAGATGAGGTAAGGAAAGACGAAGTCCGGCCCGCTGAAAGGATACAGAACGGCGTGAGCGGAACGAAGATCACCCGCGTGATTGCGGGCCCAGTTGCTCACCGGACGTGCGTGACGTTGGGAGAAATCTAACCACATCTCATCAAGATGAGCGCGATGACTCTGCCAACCGGGAGTCGCCCGCAGATGCGCCATCGCGTCCTGTCCGCTCAAAGCCGGAAGGCCCGCGAGGAAGCGCGCCACATCGTTGATCGAAGCCGCTTCCGCAGGAACATTCAGCGCGGCGGCTGAGGGAAACAGGTCCGTCTCATTCACGGGTTCAGCGCGGCGGATTTGCTGCTGACTGAGGATGTCATCCAGATACGAGGTCTTGTAGTTTGAGTAAGGCTTGGTGCAAGAACTGATCAACCAAGCAGCAACGGCAAGCGTCGAGGCGATTAGAACGGAGCGCAGAGGGTGGTGCGGGGTAGCAATCATCGGCGCGCATGATAGCCACGTTTCTCCACTTGAGAAGTGCGGCTTGCAGAAAAATGCAGCTACTCTGGAAAGTTTAAAAGTCGGGATAGATGAAGCGGTGCTCAGAATCAAGGGAAACGCTTCAACCAACCTTCCGCTGGCGCAGTGCTTCCATGTGTTCTACTGACGAAGATGGAGGAGAATAAAACACAGAGCATCTCATTGGCCGCAGCCACAGCCATCGTCGTCGCCAGCATGGTGGGCACAGGCGTTTTCACCAGCCTCGGCTTTCAGATTGGCAGCATCCCTTCAGGCTTCGCAGTGATGATGCTGTGGGCCGTGGGCGGGGTCGTCGCCTTGTGTGGCGCTTTGAGTTATGCGGAGCTGGCGGCGATGATGCCGCGCTCAGGAGGCGAGTATCATTTGCTGGGTCGCACCTATCATCCGCTCGTGGGTTTCCTCGCGGGATGGGTGTCCATTACAGCAGGCTTCACGGCTCCCATCGCGCTGATGGCGATGGCTTTTGGTGCCTATGCGCACGGTGTCTGGCCCGCCGTGGATGCGACCTTCGCCAGCTATGCCGTGGTCATTGCCCTGACCTTGCTCCGACTCGCTGGTGTCAGCTTCATCGCCAAGTTCCACGTCAGCATCACCGTGGTCAAAGTGCTGACCATCGTCGCCTTCGTGCTCGGCGCAGTTTGGTTGGGCAAATCTCACTGGGAAGTTCTCAATCCCAAAGCGGGTGATGCCGCACACGTCTTCAGCCTCGACTTCGCCACCTCACTTTTCTGGGTTATGTTCTCCTATTCAGGCTGGAACGCCGCCGCGTATGTGGCCGGGGATATGCGCCATCCACAACGCAACGTGCCGCTCGCGCTGGGCTTCGGGACGCTCATCGTCATGGTGCTCTATGTCACGCTGAACGCCGTATTCCTTGCGGGAGGTGATTGGGCGGCGATGAACTTCAAGGAGGAAGTGGGCCTCATCGCCGCGCGAAACATCTTCGGTGAAACCGGTGGCGCGATGATGGGCGGCATCATCGCCTTCGGTCTTCTCTCGACCATCAATGCCCTGCTCTGGAGCGGCTCCACCACGCT
>JANYJH010000065.1 GCA_025361865.1 Phragmitibacter sp. | reverse complement strand
GAGCTGAAGGAATGGACGCCGAACAGCCGCTACGGTGGCCACGCGTTCGGCTTCATGGACCCTGATGACATCAAGTCCCGTGATACCCGCTTTGCCGAATTCCTGGAGCATCGCGATGAGCTGCTACCTTTGATCAAAGAGTATTCCCCCATCGAGCACGCAAGCGCGGATGATCCACCGGTTTATCTTATTTACAGCTCTGCGCCTGCCCTCGGTCAGGAACAGAAAGACCCAACGCATACCGCGAACTATGGCGTGAAGTTGCAAGAGAAGCTGAAGAGCCTGGAGGTGGAATGTGAACTCGTCTATCCCGGTGCGCCGGACGTGAAGCACGCGAGCGCAGATGACTACCTCATAGACAGTCTGAAAGGTCCGCCGCGTCGGGCCATGAAGCCGACCATGAAGGACGTGCGCTACGGCACCTTCGAGCGTGACGTGATGGACTTCTACCAAGCGAAGTCTGACAAGCCCACGCCGCTGCTGTTCTTCATCCACGGCGGTGGTTGGACGGGTGGTGATAAGAATGGCATCTATCCGAAGCCTTATCTGGAAGCGGGCATCTCCGTGGTATCCATCAACTATCGTTATACTTGGCAGGCGCAGGATGTCTCACCGCCTGTGAAAGCCCCGCTGCATGATGCCGCGCGCGCTTTGCAATTCGTGCGCAGCAAGGCCGCCGAATGGAACATTGATAAACAACGCATCGGCGCGAGTGGTGGTTCCGCTGGAGCCTGTTCCAGTCTGTGGCTGGCCTTCCACGATGACCTCGCGGATGCGAAGAGTGCTGATCCCCTCGCCCGTGAATCCACGCGTCTCTGGTGTGCCGCCGTGAATGCCGCTCAGACCACACTCGATCCGCAGCAGATGAAGGACTGGACACCGAACAGCAGCTATGGTGGCCATGCCTTTGGCTTCAAGGGTGATCCCGCGAAGAAGCTCACGACGTTCCAGGAGTTCCTCGCTCGACGCGGTGAGATCCTTCCTTGGATTGCTGAGTATTCACCGTATGCGCTCGTGACCTCGGATGATCCGCCGATCTACATGACCTACGGCACACCACCCGCGATGGGCCAGGAACAGAAAGACCCGACGCATACTTCCAACTTCGGCGTGAAGTTGCAGGAGCACTGCAAGGAGATCGGCGTGCCTTGTGAACTCTACTATCCCGGTGCGTCGGATGCTCCGCATAAGAGCGTGGAGACTTATCTCATCGAGAAGCTCAAGGCACCCTCTGCGAAGTAAGAGCGCCGTCCGCGAGAGCAAGAGCGCCGTCCGCGAGGGCAAGAGCGCCTTCCGCGAGAGCAAGAGCACCTTCCGCGAGGGCAAGAGCACCTTCCGCGAGAGCAAGAGCACCGTCCGCGAGAGCAAGAGCACCTTCCGCGAGGGCAAGAGCACCGTCCGCGAGGGCAAGAGCGCCTTCCTCTTGGATCAACCGCGAAGACGCGAAGACGCGAAGTTCTAGCTCTCGCTCCTCTTTACTTCATCCTCATTCCTTCGCGACTTCGCGTCTTCGCGGTCCATTAAACCCCGCTTGCACCTTCAGCGGGGCCAAAAGCACCTGCCGCGAGCTGATTAACACCGGATTCCCAAGTTGAAGTGACCCTTACTTCTTCGGATAATCCGTCTTCAGACGCTCCAGAACGGTCTCGCTGGCCCATTTCGCGCCTTGGGTATTGAGATGATCCATATCGAAGAAGTCCTCCACAACATCCAGCTTGTGATTGTGCCCGAGGTTGTAATAAGGCACCGAGTATTTCGCAGAGAGCTTCTCTATCGCATGGATGTAATGCATCTCTCCGACGATCCTCAGTTCATGCGGAATCGGCGCATAGACAAAGCCGATCCACAGACCTGAGGCGCGACACTCTTTAACGATGCGCTCCACGTAGCGAAGCTGGTAATCCGCGCCTTGCGGCGAGAGCATCTGACTGGGATGGCGTTGGTCAGCAGCGGCTTTGACGTTACGATCCATGAAGCCGCTCACGGCGTCTATTTTCTCATCGAAGTTAGGCCGGTTCCGCCAGAGGATATCGACCAGCGGTTTGACGGAAAGGTTCTGCCATGAACGCAGACGATTCACCTCCCAGGCCATGTGAGTGAGCATCCCCCAGTCATCCACATTGGGGATCATGTAGTTGAGGGCGGGCTCGCCATCGCCATTGGAAACGAGCGGATAGACTTCCATGAGAATGCCCTTGGTGAGCGGCTTCACGGAGCGGAAAAGCACCCATGAATTCAGCGGTGTTTGCAGCGAGCCTCCGAGGTTATGCGAGTGATACCCGCCCTTCTCAAAGATGCGCGGATCAAGGCCGCAGAAGCAATGTGAGGAGCCCAGAAAGAGCAGGTCATAAGGCTTCGAGCGGTCCATGCTGTCCCAACTTCGGCCAAACCAGGAGCGCTGGAGCAGCGGGTGTTCTTGGATCTGATTGTAGATCGGGCCCTTGATGTCCACGATGAAAAGCACGGCGTAGAGTAGGTAGTAGGCCAGAAAGAATTTCAGGCCAAATACCAAACAATGACGCAGTGGAAGGGAACGCATGGTTTGCTAGAACTGGAAGTAGATGAAGGAGTGCAAGCCGCCGCTATTGCCGAGTAGGATGATGGCGAGAAGAAGCGCAATGGCGAACGCTGGGCGACGAAACGCCTCGCTCCACTTGCCGCCGCGCAAACGAAGAGCCTCCACGATAAACATGCTGACCACACCGAACAGCATGAGCCGGAAACCGAGCATACTCGGGTCATAGCCATTGAGCGAGGTCGTATCTCTCACCGCAGTCCACGGTTCCAGCGGAGTGAAGGCCAGCTTTTGCATAATGACCCACGCGATTTCCAGCGAGTCTGCCCGGAAAAACACCCACGCAAGGCTGACCAGATGGAAGGTGATGAGCACGCGCAGGAAAGGAGAACCCGGCGTCCAGGCATCACGCCAGCTCTTGGTGAAGCGGCCAAAGATCAGGTAGAAAGCGTGCAAGCCCCCCCACACGACGAACTTCCAATCCGCCCCGTGCCACAGGCCGCTGATTAAAAAAATGATCAGGGTATTGCGCACCCATTTGCTGGTGCTGACCCGATTCCCACCGAGGGGGATATAGATGTAATCACGGAACCAGGTCGAGAGTGAGATGTGCCAGCGCGACCAAAACTCGTTCACGGATTGCGCGAAATACGGCAGCCGAAAGTTCTCCATGAGCGTGAAGCCCATCGCCCGTGCTGAGCCGCGAGCGATGTCTGAATAGCCCGAGAAATCGCAGTAAATCTGCACGCTGAACGCATAGGTGGCCAGCCATAGGAACCAGCCGGGCTGACGTGAAGCTTGGCCATAAGCGGTCTCAACAATGAGGGCGATGTTATCCGCGATGACGACTTTTTTGAACAGTCCCCACAGCATCAGCCTCAGCCCGCTCACGAAGCGATCCCAATCAAAATGCTTCTCCTCATTCAGTTGCGGCAGGATGTTCTGTGGACGCTCAATCGGCCCGGCGACTAACTGCGGATAGAACATCACATAAAGCGCATAGTGACCTAAATGACGCTCCGGTTCCTGTCTTCCATGATAGACTTCCAGCGTGTAGCTCATGGCCTGAAAAGTGTGGAAGGACAAACCAATGGGTAAGGCCATTTTCAGCAGCGGAAGTTGCGCCCAGCCGAGTTGGGCAAGCTCGGGATTGAGATTGCCGGCGATGAAGTTTCCATACTTGAACACGGCCAGCACACCGACGTTAGCGACGAGACTGGCCCCGAGCCACATTCGCCTCTCATAGAGCGTCTTGGACCGGCCAATAAGTAATCCGGCGATATAATCCACGATGATGGTTCCGATCAGAATCCACAGATATGCCGGGATGAAGAAGGCATAGAAGTAAGCGCTCGCTCCCAGCAGCCAAGCCCAGCGAAACCGATGCGGCATCAAGAAAAACACCAGCGTGACCACTGGAAAGAAAAGAAGGAACTGTATCGAATTGAAGAGCATGGAGACGGCGCGCGGCCAGACTAAATGCAGACCGCGCCCGGGCAAGCTCAATGGTGGCCCCAAGATAACTCGAAATACATCCCGCCAGCTCCGCGTTTAATCGGGCTCTCACATCTATGAAACATCTTCTGCCTCTCCTCGCGCTCACCAGCAGCCTCTGCGCCGCTGAACCCATCACGCTTAAACTCTGGCCAACGGGCGCACCGGAGGCCGAGGGCTGGAAGCGCGGTGGCGTGGAGAGGGAGATTCCCAAGAAAGACGAACACGACGTGAAGCGCGTGACGGACATCACGGAGCCCACGATCACCGTTTACAAGCCGGAGAAGGCGAACGGCACCTCTGTCCTCGTCTGTCCCGGTGGCGGCTATGGCATCCTCGCCATTGAGCATGAAGGAACGCAGGTCTGCGAGTATCTGAATACACTCGGCGTGACGGGCATCGTTTTGAAATATCGCGTGCCAGCTCGCGATAAGGCGAACCCGAGCAAGGAGCCGCTTCAGGACGCGCAGCGGGCCATCGGTCTCATCCGTCATCACGCCGCTGAGTGGGGCTTGAAGCCTGACCGGGTGGGCATCCTCGGCTTCTCAGCGGGTGGTCATTTGACAGTGATGGCCACGCTACATCCGAATGAGCGCACCTATGATCAAGACGCGGCCTTGGACGTGACGGATGCCACACCGAGCTTCTCCATCCCTGTCTATCCGGCCTATCTCACGGAGAAGGATGCGATCACTCTGAAGCCTGAAATCAAAGTCACGCCGCAGTCCCCGCCGATGTGCCTCGTTCATGCGGGCGATGACAAAGGTGCGACCACCTCTGCGGGCAGCGCCTTGATCTACCTTGAATACAAGAAGCTGAACCTCCCTGCGGAACTTCACATCTATGCCAAAGGCGGCCACGGTTTCGGCATGAAGAAGTCGGGTCTGCCGACGGCAGACTGGCTCGTCCGGGTGGGTGAATGGATGAAGAGCATGGGCTGGGTGGAGTAGTTTTTAAGTAACATAGGCATCTTTGCCTGTGGGTAGGACAGGGATCGCTTCGCGGCTTCGCAGCCTGCCTGTTGTCATTATTGATTCAGGCAGGATGCCTGAACTACACACAGGCTGGAAGCCTGTGTCACTTCCCAAGCGTCTGCGCCGTGGTGAGCAGCTCGCCAATGAACACTTTGGCAAAGGCGTCCGGCTCTTTGGCGGTCGAGACGCCGACGCCGATGCAGACTTTCTTTGGCCCCGGCTTGAGGGTCTTGAGCAGCACACCGCCAGAGAAGATGGCCGTGCGCTCCACCACCAAAGCCGCGCCCAGTCCGGCCTCGACAGCGGCGATGAGGCTGGTGATGCCGTCATACTGACCCGCGACTTTCGCGTCGATTCCCTCGGTCTTGAACCACGCGTTCATGGCCTGCCAATATTCAGGATACTCGCTTTGGCAAAAAAGTAGGAGGCGTTGGTTATGAAGTTGTTTCGGCTTCACGGAAGCCAATCCCGCCAGCGGATGATCATGGTTCACCACGAGCTTGATTTCCTGTTGGCAAAGAGTGGTCCAGCTAACGCTCTTGGAGCTTTCCGAAACGGCGGTGACGATGAGGTCCAGAGTGCCATTGTTCAGGCCATCCATCATGCCAGTGCTGGAAAGATCTGACAGCTCCACCCGCACGCGCGGATGAATTTGCGTGAAACGCTGTATCGCTGAAGGCAGCATTCCAAAGGTCAGCGACGGCGCGTAGCCGATCCGTAGATGCCGCACGGCACCGGATGAACGCACCCGCTCCAGCGCGAGATCAGCGCGGGATAAAACCTCGCGAGCCTCCCGCAGCAGTGTTTGTCCCGGCTCCGTGAGTTGAAAGGAGTTCGCTCGTCGCTCCAACAAGCACAGGCCGATCTCGCCTTCGAGGGACTTGATCTGTCGGCTCAGCGCGGGCTGCGTGAGGTGGATACGTTGCGCGGCCTTGCTGATGTTTCCTTCTTCGGCCACAGCCACGAAGTAGCGAAGATGTCTGAGTTCCATGTTCGCGGAGCATACCTCAAAGGTTGGCTGAGGCAAACATACTGGCATTGGTTGAATCTTCCGCGTGGTGGATGATGAGCCCATGAAAACGATTGCACCACCCACACCGACCCTCCGCAAAAGCAAAGAGCGCGGCCATGCGAACCACGGCTGGCTCGATAGCTACCACACGTTCAGCTTTGCCGAATACTATGACCCCCAGCACATGAGCTTTCGCAGTCTTCGGGTGATTAATGAAGACTGGGTCGTAGGCGGACAGGGCTTCGGGATGCATCCGCATCGGGACATGGAAATCATCACTTATGTCCTCAGCGGCAACCTTGAGCACAAGGACAGCATGGGGAATGGACGCATCATCAAGCCGGGCGATCTCCAATACATGAGCGCTGGAACAGGCGTGCGTCATAGCGAATTCAACCCTTCCAAGACGGACACCGTTCACCTCCTGCAAATCTGGATCATGCCAGATACCGCAGGCGTGAAGCCTCACTATGCGGAGAAGCCGATGGCGGATGCGGAGTCTGGCGTGCTGCACCTGCTTACATCGAAGACGGGCCGTGATGATAGCATCGCCATTCATCAGGAGGCAGACCTTTATCTCGCCCGTTTCAAAGGTAATGAAGAAGTCACCCACACGCTGAAGAAAGGTCGTGGAGCCTGGCTGCAAGTGGCCGAAGGCAGCGTGACCTTTAACGGCACCGTTCTCCAACAAGGCGATGCCGCATCCCTCGCCGCCACGGAAGACTTGCCTCTCGAAATATCTGCCAACTCGAAAGCCCAGGTGCTACTCTTTGATCTCGGCTAATCCCTCACCCTCAAACGAACAGAAACCAAATAGACAAACCAATATGAAACTCGCATCCACCATCTCACGCCTGCTCTTGGGCTTCCTCTTCCTCGTGTTCTCCCTGAACTTCTGGCTTCACTTCATCCCCATCCCCTCGCCACCCGCGGGAAGCCAAGCCGCGAACTTCATGGGCGCCATCTACATGACGCCGTTCCTTACCGTCGTGAAGGTGCTGGAACTCACGGGCGCATTGCTCTTGCTCTCAGGTCGCTTTGTGAACCTTGGGCTCACGCTGCTCGGCCCTATCGTCGTGAACATTCTGATGTTCCACCTCTTGATCGTCGGTGCTGGTTATGAGCTGCCTATCGTCATGGGCGTGCTTGCGCTCGTCGCCTTGCTTGGTCGTAAGGACTATACCAGCGTGCTGCTCACGAAGTAACCTCATACCCACTCAGATGCGCCGTGACCTCAAAACTCACGGCGCATTCTTTTATCATCCCCCATGCTAAATACGATGAGCGAGCCTCTGAAGAGCGCGTCCTTCACTGTGGACATGAGCACCTCGGCCAACATCTCGTCAGTGATTGGGTGCATCTGCATCTGAAGATCGTGGCGGTGAGATTATAGAAAGTAGTCCGCCGAGCCTTCGGCGGTTATTCAAATAGGCAGTCGGCTCACAAAGGCCGATTGCCCACAGTAGCAGCCGACGTGAAGAGGCTCAAAATTCATCCGAACATTAGACAACAGCCGAGAGAAGGTCAGTCCAAGCTTGTTCGCGATGCTGGCCGCACGAACAAGTAACAACGGTTGCGCTTCATGCCTTTGAATGTCCTCAGAGGAGCTTCAGAACCTCCTCACGTCGGCTGCTACTTTGCTTCGCCCAAAGGCTGATCGATCACGACCTTCTCAATCCCGAATCACATCATCAGACAACTCGTTCCCCGTCGTTCCATCTTCGGGGAAATACTTGGCCAAAGCTTCTCCGGCTTGGCTGAGCGCATGAAGGATGGCTTCGGTGCTGCGGCCTGCTTTGAGTTCGACTTCCATCGTAGTGGCGATGCTTTTCCATAAGTCCTCCCCACCATGCTGATGGATGGCTTGATCACAAAAGATGGCGAAGGTCTTCGAGAGCGGTGCAAGATACAAGAGCACGGCGTTGCGCCCCTTCGTCCGGTGCATGCCGAGCTTCATAAACTGCTTCTCCGCTTCGCTCATGGCATCTGGCGCGAGATGACGCGAGACCAACACGCGAATCTCTCCAGTGGTCGTGGCTTCGGCCTTGCGTATGGCTTCCACGATGCGCGGCTCATCGAGTTGGGAGATGAATTCTTTCGGCGTCATAAGTCTTAAAGATGCTCGCTACTCCATTCTGACTACTGGCTTCTTCTCCCTACCAGCTTCCACTAGCACCACCGCCGCCGGTTCTGCCGCCGCCGCCGCTGTAACCACCGGAGCTTCCGCCGCCGCTGCTGCTGCCTCCGCCACCCCCACTGCTGCTCAAGAACATGAGGAGGATGTTGTAGAGCAGTTGAAAGACAGAAGTGAACATGTAGCCCACTGCTTCACCCGCGCCGGCACTCTGATAGACGCGCCCAATGTTCCAAAGCCAGATGCCAATGACGATCAGCAGGACGAGGCCGACGATGACCACAATGAGCGTATTCCCACCCGTGCTTGCAGAATCGTTAACGGTGTGGCCTGTGCCGAGGTATTCGCCTGCCAGTGCCTTCTCCATCATGTCGAGGCTGTTGTTCACGCCCAACGCATATTGATTCAGCTTGAATGCTGGCGTGGCTTGTTGATCGAGAATGCGGCGGCAAACACTGTCAGGCAGCTTCGGTTCCAAGCCGTAGCCGACTTGTAAACGCATCTTATGTTCTTGGGCAAAGACGAAGAAGATCAAGCCATTGTCCTTGCCCTTCTGGCCGGGTATCCAGGCATCGAAGACTTTTACCGTGTAGTCCTCGAACGCCTCGCCATCGGGGATCTTGGGTAAGATAGCGATGAGGATCTGATTGGACGTGGAGCGCTCATATTCCTCAAGGCGGTGATTGAGCAACTGCACCTCATCGCCTTTCAAGACCCCTACCTGATCCGTGACATAAGTCGCGGGTTTCGGCGGCACATTGGTCCCAGCCCATGCTGAGCAGATCAACCAAGCGCTAAGCACGAGGAGCAGCGCCAGAGCGCGATGGCTGCTCGTTCGCGAATTCATGGGAAGTAGATTATGAAGGGAATCAACGCACGCGCCTTACTTCGCGTCAGCAGGCTTGCCACTGAAATTGAAGTCCACCTTTGGCGGAGCATCAGCACCGACGACGGCTTGGAAATAAGCCTTCGGACGGAAGCCGAACATGCCTGCATAAAGCGCGGTTGGCATGCGCTTAATATCCACGTTATAAAGCTGCGCGACTTCATTGAAGCGGTTGCGCTCCACGGCAATGCGGTTCTCCGTGCCAGCCAGTTCTGCGGTGAGGTCTTTGAAGCCTTCGTTCGCCTTGAGCTGCGGGTAGTTCTCTGAGATGGCCATCATGCGGCCCAGAGCGCCACTCATGTGACTCTGCGCGGCGTCCCATTTCTTCATCGTTTCTTCATCTGGCACTTCGCCTTTGGCCAGTCGGATCTGATTGATGGAAGAACGCGCGGTGGCGATTTCCGTGAGCGTGCCCTTCTCGAAATTAGCCTGCCCTTCCACGGTCTTGACCAGATTAGGAATGAGGTCATTCCGGCGCTGATAGGCGGTTTCTACCTGTGCCCATTGCTTGTCCACGGGCTCAGAGAGGTTGACGATTTTATTGTAGCTGGAGCATCCACCGATCAGGAGGATAAAGACGAGTCCAAGAACGACGACCAAACCGAGAAGTGCTGCTTTCATGGGCCGAACATGAGGGAACGTGGGTGCTGACGCAAATGATGAATGCAGAATTGGGAATTAAGAATTAGAAATTATGAATGGTCTGAGGCTTTTCCTACAAAGCAACTCGGTTGCATTCATTCATAATTTCTAATTCTTAATTCCTAATTAATAAGCCTGCCTTGGCAGCTCACTCATACCTCAGCGCTTCGATCGGATCGAGCGATGAAGCCTTGATGGCGGGATAGAATCCAAAGGTCACGCCAACGAGAGCGCTCACGCCGAAGGCCAGTAAAATAGGGCCGCTGGTGATGAGCACGGGCATTCCGGCGAAGTTGGAAACGAGGTTCGCACTACCCAAACCTACCGCGATGCCAGTCAGACCACCGAGACAACTCAGCGTGATGGCCTCGATGAAGAACTGCAAAAGGATGTCGCTGCCCCGCGCGCCGATAGCCATACGAATGCCGATCTCACGCGTGCGCTCCGTCACACTGACCAGCATGATATTCATGATGCCGATGCCGCCGATGACGAGCGAAACACTGGCCACGATGGTGAGCAAGAGGCCCATGATCTTCGAGGTCGCCGTGGCCATCTGCGCGATCTCTTCCTGACTGAGCACCTTGAAATCTGCATCACGATCCCCGCCGATGTGGTGGCGTTGATTGAGCACATCCGTGATCTGTTGCACCACCACCGGAATGTTCGCTCCATGCACGGCGCTGACGTTGATGATGCTCAGCGTCTTCGTGCCCATCACGCGCTTCATCGCGCTGGTGTAAGGCATGACGACGGTGTCATCCTGATCTTGTCCACGGGCGTCCGCGCCTTTGACCCCGAGCAATCCGATGACCGTGAATGGCACTTTCTTGATGCGGATCGTTTGCCCAAGGCTCAGTTCTGGCTCGCCAAAAAGCTGGGTCGCCACGGTGTTTCCAATGACGCAAACCTTCGCGGAAGTCTTCACATCGCGATCCGTAAACGGCCCACCTTGGGTGAAGGTCCAACGGCGAATATCAAAGTATTCTGGCGAGGCACCGTAGATCTTCGTGGACCAGTTTTGGTTCCCCGCTGCCACTCGTGAACCGCCCGTAGCGCCGGGGCTGACCAGTTCCAATGCAGGCACGTCCCGCTCCAAAGCCATCGCGTCATCTGCGGTCAATGTGCCCGCACCGCCCGCGCCACTGGTCATGCCGCCACGGTTCACGCTGCCTGCGAATATGAGGATCACATTGTCCCCCATTGAGGCAATCTGCGCCATGACTTGCGCCTTGGCCCCGTTCCCCATGCCGACGCTGACGATAACCGCCGCGACGCCAATAATCAAGCCGAGCGCAGTGAGCAAGGTGCGCATCTTGTTCCGAAACAAGGCGCTGATCGCGGTGAAGATGATGACCCGGAATTTCATGAATCGTCGTCGTCTTTCTCGGCTTCCAGTTTCTTCAATTCCACCTCCGCGATGCTGCGCTGCTGCACCTGAACATCGCTCCGCACCTTGCCATCGCGCATGATAATAATACGCTTCGCGAAGTTGGCCACGTCGTTCTCATGCGTCACCATGATGACGGTGATGCCCTGATCATTGAGCCGCTGAAAAATGCCGAGGATGTCGAAGCTGGTGCGCGTGTCCAGATTGCCCGTCGGTTCATCCGCGAGCAGCAATACGGGATCGTTGATCAATGAACGGGCAATGGCCACGCGCTGCTGCTGACCACCGGAAAGCTGGCTCGGCGTGTGGTCCCAGCGCTTGCCGATGCCGACCATCTCAAGCGTCTTCATCGCCTTGTCCTGCTGGGCTTTACCCGAGAGCTTGCTGCCACTGTGATTGTAAAGCATGGGCAGCTTCACATTGTCCAAAGCGGAGGTCCGCGCGAGCAGATTGAAGTTCTGAAACACAAAGCCGATCTTCCGGTTCCGCACATCCGCGAACTCATTCCGTGAGAGCCCTGAGACATCCACTCCATCCAACAAGTAAGTCCCACCCGTGGGTCGGTCGAGACAGCCCAGAATGTTCATCATCGTGGACTTCCCCGAGCCGCTCGTCCCCATAATGGCCACGAAGTCTCCACGCGCAATCTCCAGCGAAACCGCCCGCACCGCGCGGACCGGAGTCTCAGCGGAGTGGTAGGTCTTTTCGAGATGATCGAGCTTGATGATGGCGTCCATGGAAGAGGAGTGAGTAGCCAGGAGACAGGAGTGAGTAGTTTAGGAGGTCAGGGGCTTGGAATAGGCGTATAGCATCTTGGCGATTTCATCTGCTTGCGACTGAAGCACCGTGGTGTCGGCATAGATGAGATCATTGGCGAGGATGAGGAAGTAAGTGGCTTCATCAAGGGATGCTTGGGCGATGTTGTAGAAGCGGGCTTTATCGGCGTTCGTTCTGCGACGGTAACCTTCCACAAGGTTGGCGGGGACTGAGGCTGCGGCGCGCCTGAGTTGTGAGGTCAGCCCAAACAACTCATCCTTCGGAAACGAACGCGAACTAGCATACACCGCCAGCACCCAAGCATGGGCCTTCTGCCAGACCATCAAGTCCCTAAAGCTACTCGTTTTCACATTCATCTTCTTCGCTGCCCCTGACTCATTCCTGACTACTCACTACTGGCTACTGACTCCTAACTTCTACGATCCCCGGCGTGGCATCGCGCCGGGAGGCGAGGCTCCGAATGGCGATGACGCTGGCGCGCCAGAGCTGGCCGTTGGGACGATTCCACTGACGACGTTGTCTCCTTCATTGAGGCCGCTTTTGACCTCGGTGTTGATGTTGTCCGTGATGCCGAGTTCAACTTCCACGGGCTTCAGCGTGTCTCCCTCTAGGAGCTGCACGGTGCGCTTGCTCGGTGGTGCGAGGGCTGCGGCACTGCGGCTGCCCCGTTGACCGCTGGGCTTGCGGGGTTCAGCGGCAGCGGTCTCAGCGACGGGTGGCTTGAAGCGCAGGGCAGCATTGGATACCGCGAGCACGCCTTTGGCTTCGGCGAGCACGATGGAGACGTTCTCGGTCATGCCGGGACGCAGTTCTAGCTTCTCATTATCCACTTCAATGACCGTCACATAACTCACGACGTTCTCGACGGTGATCGGCGCATAACGCACGAGCTGCACGCGGCCTCGAAAGGTGCGACCGGGAAAGGCATCCACGGCGAAGGTGGTCTCCTGCCCTTCTTTCACTCCGCCGATGTCCGCTTCGCTCACGTTGGCCTCGATGCGCATCTTCGCGAGGTCTCCCGCGATGGTGAACAAAATGGGCGCGGTCATGGCCGCGGCCACGGTTTGGCCAACATCCACATTACGCGAGATGACCACGCCATCCACGGGCGCGGTGATGGTGCAGCGGGCCAGATCAATCTGCGCTTTCTGCAAAGCAGCCTGCTTGATCTTAACGCTGGCTTCGGCCTGATGGAGATCAGCCACGGCCTTGTCCAGATCCGCCTGCGTGCCTGCTTGGGAGCCCGCGAGATCGCGCTTCCGCTTCTCATTGAGCTGCGCCAGTTCCAGCGTGGCGTTCGCACTGGCGAGGTCTCCCGCGGCTTGGTTCACGACTGCTTCATAAGTGCCGGGATCGAGCAAGGCGACCACTTGGCCGAGCTTCACGGGCGTATTGAAATCGGCAAAGAGCTGTTTGATGTTGCCTGAAATCTGGCTGCCCACCTGCACGCTGATGACGGAGTTGAGCGTGCCTGTCGCCGTCACCACCTGCACGATGTCGGCGTGTTTCACCGTCGCCGTCTGATACTGAATTTTCTCTTCCTTGTGCGGATAGTAAAACCACGCGGCAGCTCCGCCACCGACGAGCAGCAGGAGAAACACGAACCACTTCAAACCTGAACTTCCTTTTCCACTCATGGGGCTACTTTCTTAATACGCTGCTCTTGAAACACGCCGGTCACTTGTTCAACCTTACGCAAGGCCACCTGATAGGCGTAGGTCTGCACGGCCAGATCTTTGCGGGCGAAATTCAAGGACTTCAGCGCGTCCAGCACATCAAGGCTCGTCGCGGTGCCAGCCTTGTATTGAGCCTGCAAATCCTTGTAGCCCTGATCCGCCGCCACGACCTGGGCTTGCAGCGCTTTGATCGTCTCCGTCAGCGTCCGCACATTCACCCACGCGGTCCGCACATCCTCCTGCACGGTCTTCTTGAACTTCTCATAAGTCAGCCGCGTCTGGTTGATCTGATACTGCGCGGTCTTCAGATCAATCTCGCGCTGGCCGCCCGTGAAGAATGGGACTTGCAGGGACAAGGTAGCCTCCCATGAGCTGCTGTCATTCTTGCCGCTATTGGTCGAACTGGAGCCGGAAAGAGCGGTCACATTAGCGCTGACTTTCGGCACATAACCGGCCTTTACTTCGCGACGCCGTTGCTCGTCCTGAGCGATGGCCAACTCCTGCACGCGAAGGTCTTCCCGCTTCTGATAGGCGCGACCGAGCAGGCTCTCAAAGGAAGGCAGCGCTTCATTGGCGGCTTTGGGCTCGATCACTTCAATACCCTTCGCGGGGTCCAGATTGAGGATGTTCGCCAGATGATTGCGATTCAAATCCAGCGTGCTCGCGGACTCGATCATGGTGCGTCTATCTCCCTCCAGCGCCGCCGTGGCCCGCAGGATGTCCGTGCGCGTGACCTCGCCAGCATTCGCGCGCTTCTCAGAGATGTCCAAATTCTCCTTCGCCAGCTCCACGGTCTGCTGATCCACGGCGATGATGCGCTCCTGTTCCAGCACCGCGTAATAGGCTGCGGTCACGCCATAGAGCACCTCCCGAAGAAGACTTTGATACTCCAGGCGTGAGGATTGCGACTGCAACTTCCCGCGCTCATAAGCGGGGAAGACGGTGGCATCAAACAACGGCTGGGACAGGGTGAGGCTTGACTGACCGGAGTCCGTGCGACCTCCAGTAGAGCCTCCGCGACTGAGCGCGTCGAAACGCGTGCTGCCCGTCAACGATGGGCCAAGGCGGGTCAGCGCACTGGCTGGAGCGAGATCCGCTTTACGTGACTCAAACCACGCGATGCGCACGGATTGATCACTCTCCAGTGCCAAGTCATAGGCCTGCTCCAGCGTGATCTCCCGCGCCGGAAGACGCGATGCCAAAAGGGCGGACAGGACTACAAAAACACAGACTCTCATTATGGGTAACTAGCGAAGGACTACGCGGAATCAAAGCACATTCTATGATGGCTCTTTCGCAGAACCCGCAAAGATACGTTTCGATTCCTGAAAAATCAGGTCAATCGTCCCGTTATCACGGCGCATGAATCCTTTTCGTTTCCTCACTCTCATCGCGTTGACGGCCTTGCTCGGCCTTCCCTCGCTCCGCGCGGCAGAGAAGAACATCATCTTCTACATCACGGATGACATGAGCCAGGAGCTGGGCTGCTACGGGAACAAGATCATCCAGACGCCGAACATGGATGCTCTCGCGAAGGACGGCTGTTTGTTCACGAACGCCTATGCGACGGTGGCTTCTTGCAGCCCCAGCCGATCCGTCATCATGACCGGCCTGCACAACCACGCGAACGGTCAATACGGCCTCCAGCACGACTATCATAACTTCGCCTGCTACCCGAGCGTCTATCCGCTCGCACTGCCGCAAGTCATCAAGCAGGCCGGGTATCGCACCGCGCTCATCGGCAAACATCACGTCGCGCCGGAAGCCGTCTTCCACTACGATTTCATGCCGAAGGAAGCAGGTCGCAACACCGTGGCGATGGTGGATGCCGCGCGTGAGGTCATCTTCGCGAAGGATGATAAGCCGTTCTTCATCTACTTCGGCGCGCACGATCCGCATCGCGATGCCAAAACGCTGGACGTTCCCGGCAAGCCGAACTCCTTTGGGAACAAGCCTGATCACGCCAGCTACCCCGGCGTTAAGGAGGTCTTCTATGAACCGAAGGACGTGACCGTGCCCGTGTTCCTGCCTGACACAGCTGAGACCCGCGCAGAGCTGGCGCAGTATTATCAAAGCGTCTCCCGCGTGGACTTCGGCCTCGGCCATCTCATCGCCATGCTGAAGGAGGCAGGCGTCTATGACAAGACGCTCATCATCGTTACCAGCGATCACGGCATGGCCTTCCCGGGTGCGAAGACCACCGTCTATGAGCCCGGCTTGCGCGTTCCCATGATCGTCCGCAACCCCTATGTTTCCAAGCGCGGGATCAAGAACACCGCGCTCATCTCCCATGTGGACATCACGCCGACGCTGCTTGATTTCGCAGGTGGCCTTGATGTTGAAAAGAACGCGCCGAAGGAGCGTCTGAATGTCGCCGCCTTCTTTAAACAAATGAACCTCAGCCGCGTGGATAATCACGGCCCGGTCTTCGATCACTATCACGGCCACTCCTGGCTGAACCTGATGGACAAAGAAGAAGACCCCACGCGCACCACGCTCTTCGCCTCTCACACGTTCCATGAAGTGCAGATGTATTACCCCATGAGAGCCGTTCGTGAGGGCGACTTCAAGCTCATCTGGAACATCGCCCATCCCCTCGCCTTCCCCAGTGCGCAGGACATCTGGGTAGGCTCCGCCTGGCAGGCCCAATGGCAGAAGGGCAAGGACGCACCGTGGGGCCTGAAGACCGTGGATCAATACATGCACCGTCCACAGTTCGAGCTCTATGATCTGAAATATGATCCCGATGAAACGAAGAACCTCGCAAACGATCCCGCTCATGCGAAGACGCTCGAAGCCCTGAAGGCGAAGCTCAAGCAGTTCCAGATCGAGATGAATGATCCCTGGGTGATGAAGTGGGATCATGAGTGAGGAGGTCGGGCTGCGAAGCCCCTGGGAGCGCCGCCATCCTTGGCGGCGTTTCTTCAGCTCTGTGCGCACTTCCCTTTCCCAAGAGTGCCTAGAGGGCACCTCTGGATAGGGGGCGCCTTTGAAGGGCTTCGGGTGGCTAAAAAGAGCGTTTCCGTGTGTCTTGCTCGAACGGTTAAGTGATGACTTGGGTTCTAACCGTGGGGCTTCTTGGGGGCTTGTGAGGTATTGGGGG
>JANYJH010000047.1 GCA_025361865.1 Phragmitibacter sp. | reverse complement strand
TCTCAGGCACACTTGGGAAAGAGAACGTGCGCATGTAGCTGAAGAAACGCCGCCGGGACGGCAGCGCTCCCAGGCATGTCTCGCCATTTAATCATCGTTTCCCTTGAGGCTCATGCGTCAGCCCGTGAAAGCCGTCGTTTGCACACTCCCTAACTCCGTGTCATAGCGATGTTGTTGACGGAATGAGCAGACAGAGGCGTATTCCTCAGACTGACACCGTCACACTGCCCCACCGACCTCCGTGAAATCCCGTAAATTTCGCCCACGCCATTCCCACAATGCCCCCCACCGAGCACACCGATCCGATCAACGCACAGATTCTCAGTATTTCGGAGGATCAAATAAAGGGCTTCCATCGTTACCCTTTTCAGTTCGTCTCAAGCCAGAGCGGCCTCCCACTGGAGACAGTGCAGGCGCGGATCAAGGCGATGCTGCAGGCGGGAGTCGTCCGCCGGGTGAGGCAGACGTTTCTGGCGAACAAGCTGGCTGATGGCGGCCTAGTGGCCTGGAAGATGGATGCGAATAAGCTGGATACGGCCTTTGACTTCATGGTCAAGGACGATCCCTTCAGCGGGCACGTCGTGTTGCGCTCCACAGACCGCGAGGTCAGCGGCTCGGACTACAAACTCTGGACCACGGTGAAGGTGCCTCGCGGCATGGTCATCGCGGAGCATTGCGATGCCTTGAAGCGTCTGCTCGGCGCAGAAGAATACATCATCATGCAGCCGAAGGGCATCTTCGCGCTGGGCGTCGGTCATGTGCGTCGCAAGACGATGGAGATCGGCGACAAAGCAGATGTCCCAGCGGAAATGATCACCGCAGACCTTGTCGATCTCAGCCCTGAAGAGTGGGAAGTGCTGATCGCGATGAAGCGTGATTTCCTGCCTGAAGAGATCGTTCCTGAAATCTGGGATGCCCGCGCGAAAGAGGCTAGCGTGAGCATCGAGCGCTTCTGTGAAGTCGCGGAGGGCTTTGATAAGAAAGGCATCCTCGGCCGCTTCTCCAGCTTTCTCGAGCACGTCAAACCTTCAGAAACCGGCGTGCGCGTCACGCGGTTTAATGCGCTTTTCCATTGGCGCGTGGAGGAAGGTCAGCAAGCCCGAGCCGGGAGTGAAGTCGGTCGTCACCACATCATGACCCATGCCTATTGGCGCGAGGGCGGCCCTCGTTTTGCCAACGCTAACATCATGGGCGTGGTTCACGGCACGGATAAAGATCGCGTGCTGGAACACAAGGCCGCGATTGATCGTCATCTCGAAAGCATCGGCATTCCCGTCTTATATACGAACGTCTTCTGGGGCGGTCGCAGCGAGATCAAACCGTCTGAAATCTCCCCCAAGGTCTATGCGGAATGGCATGAGCGGTGGGCGGGGAAAGAGAATATCGTTTAAGCATGAGGTTTCAGATTTCAGGTTTCAGCAATGAGCCTCAAATACGTGATAAGAGATTTTCACAGTGCCTTTGCTGAACACTGAAACCTGAACACTCCCTCCCCAAACTTCCCAGTTGCCATTTCCCCAGCCGCATGAAAACATCGGCTCTCGTTTCAAATCCAAATCTCTAATCAAATAACATGGCCAGACCCGTCACACTCTTTACCGGCCAGTGGGCAGACCTCCCTCTGGAATCATTGCTCCCCAAAGCCAAGTCCTTCGGTTACGACGGCGTGGAATTGGGCTGTTGGGGCGACCACTTTGAAGTGGCCAAAGCGGATCAGGCTTACTGCGATGCCAAGCGCGCGCTCATTGAAAAAGCGGGCCTGAAGTGTTTCGCGATCAGCGCTCACTTGGTCGGTCAGGCGATTTGTGACAACATCGACGCCCGTCACGCGCAGATCCTTCCAGACTACATTTATGGTGATGGCGATCCTGAAGGCGTCCGTCAACGCGCCGCTGCCGAGCTTATCAAGACCGCCGAAGCAGCGAAGCGTTTCGGCGTCAGCGTTGTGAACGGCTTCACCGGCTCCAGCATCTGGCACCTTTGCTACAGCTTCCCGCCGAACCTTCCCGGCCAGATCGAAGCAGGCTACGCCGACTTTGCGAAGCGCTTCACGCCGATCCTCGATGCGTTCCAAAGCATCGGCATCAAGTTCGCTTTGGAAGTGCATCCCACCGAGATCGCGTTCGACATCGCTTCTGCTGAGAAAGCACTGAAAGCCGTGAACTATCATCCGGCCTTTGGCTTCAACTACGACCCGAGCCACTTCGGTTATCAGGGCGTGGACTACGTGGGCTTCATCCGCAAATTCCATGACCGCATCTTCCACGTTCACATGAAGGATGTGGCTTGGAATCTGGGTAATGAAGCGGGCGTCTTCGGCGGTCATACGGACTTCCATAAACCGAACCGTTACTGGGATTTCAAGAGCGTCGGACGTGGTTGCATCAACTTCGAGAAGATCATCCGCGCGCTCAATGACATCGACTACGGCGGTCCTCTCAGTGTCGAGTGGGAAGACGGCGGCATGGACCGTGAGTTCGGCGCAGCGGAGTCAGCCACCTTTGTAAAGAAGTTGGACTTCCCGACGAGCAAGATCATCTTCGACGCACAGTTCGCGGAGAAGTAGGTCAAGGCCACACGCACTAAGGAATCAAGTTCAGGCGCATCCGAAAGGGTGCGCCTTTTTTGGAATGTAGTCCGCCGAGCCTCGGCGGTCAGGCATGAGCATCTCAACGGAAAATGAATGACCCGCGCTTTGAATCCGTATCTCCACTCAGCCCATGTTCCGTCTTCTTATCCTTTTCATTCTGTTCGCGATCACTGCTCCCGTCTTTGCGGCAGCGCCGAAGTTACGGTTCAATCGCGACATCCGGCCGCTCATGTCGGACACTTGTTTTCACTGCCACGGGCCGGACAAGAATGCGCGCAAGGCGGGTTTGAGGCTCGACCTCCGTGATGAAGCGCTGAAGCCCGCGAAGTCTGGGGAGCTGCCCATCGTGCCCGGCAAGCCTGATGAAAGCGAGATCATCAAGCGTCTTTACGCTACCGATAAAGAGGATCTCATGCCGCCCGATGAAGCGCACAAAACCTTCACTCCAGAACAGAAGGAGATATTCAAACGCTGGGTCGCTGAAGGCGCGGAATACGAGCCGCATTGGGCTTACACGCCACTGGTGAAGCCTCCGATTCCGGCAATCCAAAACCCAAAATTCAAAATCCAAAACCCTGTTGATGCGTTCATCGCCGAGAAGCTCGTGGAGAAGAATATCGATCCTTCCCCTGAGGCCGATGCTCGCACTTTGATTCGTCGGTTGTCGCTCGACATTATCGGCCTTCCTCCTACCACCGACGAAGTAGAAACCTTCGTCCAATCCGCAATCCGCAATCCACAATCCGCAATCGAGAATGCCGTTGATCGTTTGCTTAAATCGCCGCACTACGGCGAGCGCATGGCTGTCTGGTGGCTGGATGTCGCGCGCTTCACAGACACCGTGGGCTTTCACGGAGACCAGAACGCGAGGAACTTTCCCTATCGCGATTACGTCGTGAATTCCTTCAATGAGAACAAGTCCTTTGCCCAGTTTACCCTTGAGCAGCTAGCGGGTGATTTATTGCCGAAACCGACGACGGAACAACTCGTCGCCACTGGCTTTAATCGCCTGAACATGGTGACTCGTGAAGGCGGCGCTCAGCCCAAGGAATACCTCGCCAAATATGGAGCCGAGCGTGTGCGCACGGTCGGTGGCGCGTTTCTGGGCGCGACGCTGGGTTGTTGTGAGTGCCATGATCATAAGTTCGATCCCTACACCGCGCGTGATTTCTATTCCATGCAGTCCTTCTTCGCCGATGTGCGCCAGTGGGGCGTTTACGCGGACTACGGCTACACGCAGAATCCCGAGCTCAAGGGCTACAACAACGACTTCCCATTCCCGCCAGAAATTGAAGTGGAAAGCCCGTATCTCAAGCAACGCATCCAGCGCATCAACACTGAACGGCATCGCATCGCAGACTCTGCAAAGGAAGCCTTGTTGAAGGATGAAAAGGCTCAGGCTGCGTTCGCAAAATGGCAGCAGGACAGCGTGGCTTTCTTCAAGGCCAATCCGACGGGTTGGGCGACGCCAGAGCCGAAGGTGACCATTGCCAAAGCCACAGCCGTGAAAGCTAAAGGCGCACCGAAAGAGGCCAAGGCCAAGCCTGCCGCGAAAGTAAAAGAGGCGCCGAAGGTTGAAGAAGTTCCCTTCAGCGTTGTAGAGGGTGGCCGGGTTCTCTTTAAGAATCAGCCTGCTGACAACACCAGTGTCACCTTGCAAACCTCAGGCTGGGTCAGCGCTGTGAGGTTGGAGTTGTTGCCAGATGAATCTCACAAGGGCAGCATCCTCCGCAATGGCGCGCAGACTGCCGCCACCCTGAAGCTTGGGGTTACGCTCACCAAGGCAACGACGAAGAAGGCTCAAGCCATCGCCTTCCGTGAAGCAGATGCGGATAAGAAAACGACGCGTTACAGCGGCGGCGAAGACATCCTCGGCATCAAGAGTGCCTGGATGACTTCAGCCAAGGAATGGAACCAGCCGCAGACCGCCATCGGTGTGCTGGACACGCCGTTGAACCTGGAAGCGGGCGATACGCTAACGCTGCAAATCACCGATGACACGGCGGGTTGTATCCGTGTCTCGGTCTCGCCGTTTGTTCCTGAATCACTCGTGAGCAAGGCGACCTTCACTGTGCTTCAGGCCGCTCTGATGAAGCCTCAGGAGGCCGCATTGAGCGAAGCTTATCTCACGGATACGGCCTGGAACGCGGAAGCTTATAAGAGCTACATGGCTCAGACCGCAAAGCTCCTTGAGTGTCGCGATGGCAAGACTCATACGCTCGTTACCGAAGCCAATCCAGCACCGCTTACCGTGCGTGTTTTGCCTCGCGGCAACTGGATGGATGAGACGGGAGCCGTTGTTTCTCCGGCCTCGCCGGAGTTCTTGCCCACTGCTTTCAAGCCGCAGGAAGGCCAGCGTCTCACGCGACTCGATCTCGCCAAATGGTTGTGCTCAAAGGAAAATCCACTCACGCCGCGTGCGGAGATGAACCGGCTTTGGAAGCAGTTTTTCGGGAATGGCCTATCCATCATCGTGGATGATCTCGGCGCTCAAGGCGAGCCGCCCAGCCACCCTGAGTTACTGGACTGGATCGCCGCTGAGTTCCGTGATAGCGGCTGGGATGTGAAGCACATGATCAAGCTCTTCGTCATGTCGCAGACTTATCGTCAGAGGAGCAGTCTCCGCCCTGAGATGCGCGATATTGATCCGAACAATCGACTGCTCTCCTCGCAGAATCCGCGTCGTCTGGATGCCGAGTTCGTTCGGGACAATGCGCTCTCCATTGCAGGCTTGTTGAACCTCGATATAGGCGGCCCAAGTGTGAAGCCATACCAACCTCCCGGTTACTACGCGGCCATTCAGTTTCCAAGCCGCGATTACGTGGCGGATACCGATGATCGCCAATGGCGTCGCGGTGTTTACATGCACTGGCAGCGCACGTTCCTTCACCCGATGCTGGCCAATTTTGATGCCCCAGCGCGTGATGAATGCACCGCGAACCGACCCAACTCCAACACGCCCCAGCAGGCGCTTACTTTGTTGAACGATCCGAGCTTTGTCGAGGCCGCGCGCGTCTTTGCGCAAAGCCTTCTCAGCAGTCCCGCGACCACGGATGAAGCCCGCATCAAGCTCGCCTTTGAACGCGCCGTGGCTCGTGAGCCGAAAGCCAAAGAACTCGAATCGCTCACCCGTTTCTTAAAAGACCAACGCACTGGCTTCCAGTCCAAAGACAACGACCGGGAGAAGTTCACGCACATCGGCCTGAGTGGCGGTCAAAGTGACAAGGCAACGGCTGAACTCGCGGAGTGGATGAATGTCTGTCGTGTTATCTTGAACCTTCACGAAACGATTACGCGCTATTGATTGCCATGAATCCTCTTTTCGATTCCCACGCCTTTAACACTTCGCTCAAACGCCGAAGCTTCCTCACCCAATCCGCTTACGGCCTTGGCGGAATGGCCTTGGCGGGCTTGATGGAGCAGGCCAAGGCCGCACCTCAAGACCGCTGGAAAGGCGCTT
>JANYJH010000059.1 GCA_025361865.1 Phragmitibacter sp. | reverse complement strand
GTTCAACTTCCAATATAGCGACTTCGGAGAGTCGCGCTCCCATCGTTTATCATGATCAGGCTACTTCTCTTTCTCAGCCTCCCGCTCTACGTTCTCGATCAGCTCTCGAAGAACTGGATCGTGAAGACCTTCCCCCTTCGTGGCGAGGGTCGCTGGGTCATTGATGATTTCTTTTATCTTCATCACATCGACAACACCGGCATCGCTTTCGGTCAGTTCAACGGCGGTGCTTACTCAAACTACATCTTCGGCTTCATCGCTCTCGCCGCGATGACCTTGATCACCGTGCTCTATCGCAGAGGCCTGTTCCCCGGAGTCTTCAGCCGCATCGCCATCGCGCTGCTGGTCGCCGGCGTCTGTGGGAACTTCACGGACCGTCTTCTGCACGGCTATGTCGTGGACTTCCTGAGCTTTGACCTTCACGTTCCCGGCGCCCGTCCTTGGCCCTCTTTCAATGTGGCAGACTCCTGCGTGGTCTGTGCCGCATTCCTGCTGGCCATTGCTTCGTTCAAGGAAAGTGAAGCGCCGAAAAAAGCCTAGTCAGCTCTCCGGCAGCACTTCCACCACTTCAGCCAAGGCGGAGCCGTCAGCGTGACGCAGTTCATTACACCGGCCATAGAGCATCTGGCCTTCCGATGCTCCAAGCAGCGTGGCCAGACGATGATCGATCTCAATGCGGAAGTAACCGCTGGGATGGCTGCTGTGGGGAACCTCGCAGTGTTGGAGGATGCCACCGAGCGGGACTTGTCCGCCGAGGATCAACTCACGGGCCTCCTCGCTGAAGCCTTCCAGATGAATGCCTATGGCTCCGAACTCCACGGGCGCGGCATTGACTTGTTTCTTCAAGACGGAAGCCCGCACGAGGTAGTTACCGATGCGTGACTTGGCGTGAACTTCCAGCGTGATGTCGCAATCATGATGCTGTGCCAGACGCGGCGTCATATCGCTCGCATGAACGAGCAGCCAGCGATCCGTCTGCGGCATCTCTTCGGGTTGCACAAAGGTCACATGCAGATCCCGACTGGAAAGACCGTAGAAGAACCGCAACGGCGCGAGAATGTCCGTGCGCGCGGTTTCCGGCGGAAGAGTCTCAAGGGCGGGAGGCATTTTAATCCTAGGTGTAACGCGCTGATTTGTGATGCGGCAGGAAGAACTCATGCAGCAGACGATCCACCTGAAGCAGGCCATCGCGGGTCAGTTCGATCTTGTCCTCACTGAGCTTCGCAAAACCTTCGTCCTGCATCCAGTGAAGCTGCGGAGCGAAGCGGGTCATCACGTTCTCGCCGAACTTCGCCTGATAGTAGCTGGGCTTCACGCTGCCGAGCTTCAGCTTGAGAATGAACTCACGGACAAAGCGTTCATCAGGGCTGGTGGCATAGGCGCGATAGATAGCGCTTTCACCTCGCTCAATGGTCTCGATGTAAGGTGTGATCTCTGCCTGATTCTGGATGTGGATGCCGCCGAGATGACCGAAGGAAGCCACGCCGATGGGCAGCAAATCCGCGCCGTCCCAGAGGGCATCACGATAGACGAATTTGATCTTGTCTGGATTCTTCACCACGGTGTAAGCGCTGGTCACCGTGTAGCCCGCTTTGACGAATTCATCGAACGCATAGGAAACCCAGCCACGCTTGGTCGGCCAGTCAGCCACTGGCGCGGTGACTTGTCCTTCCGCCTGCATCTGCTTGTAGATGCCCGTATTGTAAGGGACTTCCATCTGGTAGATGGTCACGCAATCAGGCTGCATGGAGATGGCCTTCGCTACCGCCATTTCCCAAAGCTCGGTCGTGTCATTCATCATCCCGGCGATGAGATCGATATTGATGTGCTCAAAGCCAAGGCCACGGGCGAAGTTGTAAGCGCGATCCACTTCGCCACTGCGATGAGCGCGGCCATTGGTCTCGAGAATGTGATCGTTGAAATGCTCCACACCGAGGCTCAAACGAGTCACGCCGATCTGTCGCAATGCTTCCAGTTTCTTCTCGCTAAGCGTGCCGGGTTCGGCTTCAAAAGCCACTTCTTCCGCCTCGTCCCACGGCATGAGTTCCTTCATGCGATCGGTGAGTTCCTGAAGCTGCGGCACCGAAAGATAGGAAGGCGTGCCGCCACCGAAGTAAACGAACTTGGGCTTTCGACCATGCAAATAAGGTCTGGCCGCATAGCGGGAGAACTCCTCCATCGCCGCATGAGTATAGGCCCGGATTTCAGCGGCGCTCTTCTCCGTGTAAACGCGGAAGTAACAGAAATGGCAGCGCTTCCGGCAAAACGGAATATGCATGTAAACGCCAAGCGGCAGATCATGCGGCGCGGGAGTGTCCAACATCTTCTCCACCGCGAAGACCTGTTCCTTCTGCCAGAAGGAAAACGGCGGGTAATTAGCGACAAAATAGTTTCCAGCTTCTGTGGCCTGCTTCTTCGCAATAGCGGCGTCTGGGATGGGTTCGGCGACAGTGGACATGGTAGGAGTATCAGGGATCAAACGGTGCGAAGAGAGAAGGTATTGCCTCGCATCTATTCATTTTGCAGCGGAATTAATGCCGTTCTTGAAACAATAGACGCTGCCATCATCCGCACCAACGAGCACAAAGTCTCCCGCAACTGCTGGAGCGGACTTCACGGGAGCGCCGATTTCATAGCGCCAGGCTTCCTGACCATCAGCGATGTTCAACGCGTAAAAGAAGCCGTCGTTGCTGCCAAAAATCACATGGGTGTCCGCGCAGATGAGCGGTGAGCTATCGACATCTCCGCGCGTGCGGAAGACCCATTTTTCCTCGCCTTTATCGCGGCTCAGCCCTCGGACCCGTTTGTCACGGGAGCCCGCGATTACCCATTTCTCATTCACTGCCGGAGCCGCGTAATAAGGGAAATCCCGGTCGCCGTATTCCCAGAGTTTAGCGCCTTCTTTAAAGGAATAAGCCTGCACTTTATTACCGTAATGGGCCACGTAAGCGACGCCTTTATCCGCGACGATGTTATTGCCCATGTAGGCCCCAACTTCGATCTTCGTGACCTCTTTGCCAGTCGCGCAATCGAGCACATACAGCGTGCCATCGCAGCCCCCGAAGACGACTTGATTGTCAAAAATGGCGGAGGCACCGTTCACATAGTTCGCGGTCTCGAACTCCCATATTTTCTGGCCGGTAGCCGCATCCAGGCAGTAAAGATTGTTGTCATAGCTGCCGATCAAGACGCGGAGCTTACCCGTGGAATCAGCCCAGATATTTACCCCGGCATGGACTTCGCCATTGGTCTCAAACTTCCAGACTTCTTTGCCCGTTTCGGCATTCCAGGCATAGACGAAAGAGTCGCCACATCCGGCGATGACCAGATCTCCGGC
>JANYJH010000022.1 GCA_025361865.1 Phragmitibacter sp. | reverse complement strand
CTGCTCGACACCCACGTCGGACTGGCCAGCACGTTTGGCATGAACTGATCTGAACCTTCTGCACATGCAGGTGGTTCAGGGAAGGAAAGGAAACCTCCGCCGAAAGGTGCGGGGTTTTTTTTAGCTAGTAACCTAGGTTACCCGGATTTGCTTTTGAGCGCCCCAAAATATCGAATGTTTGCTGATCTGGCTGCCCTGCGAAATACTTTGCAATTAATCCATCAAACAGTTCCTTTTTGGGAAGCGAAATTCCAAGGCTTCACTCGGCGTGAAGAACACCCATAGAACGGCAAGGACAATCAGATAGGGACGGAAAAGGTGTAGCTTGTGAACTGTTCTCTCACTTGCATGAGTTCAGCGCAATGGTAAGTGAGGATGCGTCACACTCAACGCAAAGCCCCTCATTCTATGGAGACCTGCTTCGGCAGCACCTCATGAAATCCACCTTACTGGGTGATCACCACGATGTCGCTCCATTGAAACTCAAGGAGAGTGCCTGATCCGATGAGGTTTGGAAGGTCGCGAGCCAGCAGCAGGAGGCAGGATTCGCCAATGCCACCCCAGCGAATGGAATCATAGCCATGCTCCAAGAGTGACTCTGTCGCGGTGACGCTTAGCAGGGTTGAAGGTCGCTGGTATGCGTAGCTAGAATAACCCGTTTCGTGGCTGGATACTGTAATGGCACGAAGGCGGGCAAAGGCGGCATACAGACGTGTGGCCGCGCTGTCTGGACTGCCGATGCCGGAACCATCAACATCCACACCTACCATTCTCAACCCGCTGCTATAGAATCGGCCACCGACGATGGTATCGTAAGGAAGGCCACCCGCCCAAGTGTCGAAGAGGTCCACATACAGTGTGTCCTTGCCAAAGCCGCCATCCAGGAAATCAGCTCCCAGTCCGCCGACGAGGATGTCATTGCCCGTGCCACCGAACAACCGATCGTTGCCGATGCCACCGAAGAGGCTGTCATTGCCGGGACCGCCGTAGAGAGTGTCGTCGCCGGCTTCGCCGTAGATAAGATCACGACCAGCACCACCGATGAGAATATCGTCACCGCCATGCTGTTCATCGAGGAGTGTTATGCCGCGTGGGTTTGCTGAGCTTCGGTCGTAACGGCCTTGATCACCGATCAGAGTGTTGTTGCCAGGACCGCCATTGATGTAATCACCGCCGGAACCGCCAAAGATCGTATCATCCCCCGCCCCGCCGAAGATCTTGTCATCCTGACCATGCTGGAAGGATTTTGTGGTGACTACTTGCACAACACCGCCATTCAGAAGGGCAGAGCCATTGTCCCCCACGATGAAGCTGTCGCCATTGCCGTCGTAGAGTGTGTCATTACCCTGACCGCCGAAGATGAGGCTGTTTCCGCCAGCTACGGAAACGATGTCATCACCGCCGATGCCGTCATAAGTCGTGCTGACGTTCGCTACATGAGCTCCGCCCCAGATCAATGAGCCGTTGTCGCCGAGGACTACATGCCAGCCGGTTCCGGTCGTGATGAAGTCGCTGCCACTGCCGCCTACAACCACATTCAGTCCGTTGCCAATCTGGATGCTGTCATTGCCAGCCACATAAGGATTGATGCTGGTCGCGCTATAGATCAGGCCCTTGGTGTCATAGATCAGTTTTGCTTCATCACCAAAGACGAGGTTCGTGCCGTTTTGCGCAATAATCTGATCCGAACCAGCACCGCCGATCACGGTATTCCAGCCACTGCCGAGCGTGATGTAATCCGTTTCGCCAACGCCTGAGTTTTGGGTTTCAATCAAGGTGCGCTTTCCAGCATAGAAGTCCATTTCGCCTTCATCACCGAGCACGGCGTTCTCACCATCACCGATGATGATGCTGTCTGAACCCACGCCACCGATGACAAAGTTCCTGCCGCCGCTGCCGAGGACAATGGTGTCAGCGCCACCAATACCGGAATCCACCGTAAACAGACGTGAGGGCCTTCCAGCGGCGTCATATTCAAATGAGGCTCCATCGCCAAGGATGTAGTTCGTGCTGTTATAGCCACCCGCCGTGATGATGTCACTGCCCGCGCCGCCCACGATGTTATTCAAGCCGGAACCCGCAGAGATGGTGTCATTGCCGCCAAACTGAGGATCGGTCGTGAGCGCCTGATTGATGACGCCAGTGTCTGGATTGAACGTGACGAAACCATTGTCACCGAGAACAACATTCCTATCCTGGCCGAGGTAAACAAAGTCATTGCCATTGCCTGCGATGACCACATTGAAGCCGTCCCCAGCGTGGATCACATCGTCTCCACCGAGTTCAGGCTGAGTAGTGATGATCAGCGTCAAGATGCCGCTCGAAGTAAAGGTGGCATTTCCATTGTCACCGAGGATGGCATCATCACCGCCAAGCGTGTCGATATGGTCAAGGCCAATGCCTCCCAAGACGATATTACGGCCTGCTCCAGCATCGAGGACATCATCGCCACCGATTGTCGGATCAGAGGTAGTCACATAAGTAACCACGCCTGCATCGGTGAAGGTCGCGTTGCCGTTATCGCCAACCAGAATGTCATTTCCTTCCAACGAGGTGATGAAGTCACCAGCCGCTCCACCGAGGAAGACGTTGTTTCCAGCACCGAGAAGGACCGTGTCCACATCACCAATCTCAAGGCTGATCGTGGTGATGTAAGTCAGTGTGCCAACGGCGTTAAAGACGCCATGACCGCTGTCACCAGTGCCGATGTCGTTGCCTGTGCCGCTGGTGATTTGATCCTTGCCGAAGCCGCCGATGACGATGTTGTTGCCATCTCCGACTTTGATGATGTCATCGCCGCCGATGCCAGTGTCTGTGCTGATGATGTCGCGGATGACGCTGACTCCGGCTGTGCTGTCGAAGGTCGCCTTGCCGTTGTCGCCAACCACAATGTCGTCACCGCCAAGTGTGGTGATCTGATCGTTGCCATTGCCGCCGAGGATGACGTTGTTACCACCGTAAGCGGTGATGAGGTCGTCGTAGTTTCCAGGAACAGCGGCATCGCTGGTCTGGATGAGTAACAGGACACCTTTGTCATCAAAGGTCGCATTGCCATTGTCGCCGACGAGGATGTCGCGTCCAGCACCGCCTTTGATCGTGTCTGCGCCGATGCCTGCAATGACGATGTTCAAGCCGTCCGCGACGGTGATGAGATCATCGCCACCAATCTCAGGGCTGATGGTGGTGATGTAAGTGAGGATGCCTGCCGCGTTGAAGATGCCGTGGCCGCTATCGCCGATCACAATATCGTCCTGGCTGCCGGTCGTGAGGATGTCACCGCCGAAGCCGCCGATGACGATGTTGTTGCCTTCACCTGCGAGGATGGTGTCGCTGCCGCCAATTGCTGTGTCCGTGCTGATGATGTCACGGATGATGCTGACTCCTGCCGTGCTGTCGAAGGTCGCTTTGCCATTGTCACCGACGACAATGTCATTGCCAGTCGTGGTCGTGATGCTGTCATCGCCATTGCCACCGAACGCGATGTTGTCACCGCTGCTCAGTTTGATGATGTCATTATAACTGCCGGGGAGAGAGGCATCGCTGGTTTGGATGACTAGCAGAACGCCGGTGCTGTCGAAGGTGGCGTTGCCGTTATCACCAAGCACGATGTCGCGTCCGGTGCCGCCCGTAATGCTGTCTGCACCGATGCCACCGATGACGATGTTCAAGCCATCACCCGTGACGATCACATCGTCTCCGCCGATGGTCGGATCGCTGGTGGTGATGTTGGTCAGAACGCCTGCTGCCGTGAAGGTTGCATTGCCATTGTCGCCGAGCACCACGTCGCGGTCAGCTCCTCCGGTGATCCGATCGGCACCGTAGCCGCCGATGATGATGTTGTCGCCCGTGCCCACGGTGATGATGTCATCGCCACCGATAGTTGGATCGCTCGTCGTGATGAACGTCAGGACGCCTGCTGTCGTGAAGGTCGCATTCCCATTGTCACCAAGCACCACATCGCGATCAGCGCCGCCTGTGATCTGATCAGCGCCGTATCCACCGATGATGATGTTATCACCGTTACCGACTTTGATGATGTCGTCTCCACCGATAGTTGGATCGCTGGTGGTGATGAACGTGAGGATGCCAGCAGTCGTGAAGGTCGCATTGCCGTTGTCACCGATGACCACATCGCGATCAGCGCCGCCGGTGATGTCATCTTTACCGAAGCCGCCGATGATGATGTTGTCGCCGTTACCGACTTTGATCACGTCATCGCCGCCGATGGTTGGATCGCTCGTGGTGATGTTGGTCAGGACGCCTGCTGTCGTGAAGGTCGCATTGCCGTTATCGCCAATGACCACATCGCGATCAGCACCGCCGGTGATGTCATCTTTGCCGAAGCCACCGATGATAATGTTGTCGCCATTGCCGACTTTGATGATGTCGTCGCCACCGATTTCTGG
>JANYJH010000001.1 GCA_025361865.1 Phragmitibacter sp. | reverse complement strand
AGCCCCCAATACCTCACAAGCCCCCAAGAAGCCCCACGGTTAGAACCCAAGTCATCACTTAACCGTTCGAGCAAGACACACGGAAACGCTCTTTTTAGCCACCCGAAGCCCTTCAAAGGCGCCCCCTATCCAGAGGTGCCCATTAGGCAGTTGATGAAAGAGAATTTATGATTTCATATTTCTCAAAGGAACAAATCATGCGAGCATGAGCGTATTAAGTGGCCTATACCTGCCCCCATGAAAACGCTCCCCCGTCTGGTCTGCTCTTCCCTATTCGCTTTGTCGGTCCTTGCTCACTCCGCCCGCGCTGAGGACAGTAGCAAAGCGCGCGATCTCTTGGACAAGCTCGTGGATAAGGCTTCCCAAGCAGCCAGCAAGGTGGAGACGAAGAGCAAAGGTCTCTGGCAGCGCACCAAGGAGAACTTCAAAACGAGTCGCGAGGACTATACCAAGAGGGCCAGTTCTGCATTGATCACGATGGATGCAGAGATTCAGGCGCTCTTGGAAAGCGGCGCATCAGTGACTTCCCGCGATTACTTCAAGACGCGCATTGAATCCCTCAAGCAACATCTCGATTACACGAAACGGGAGATGGACCGCCTGAAGGAACAGCCTAGCGAGGAAGCTTTCCGCGTGAAGCAGAAGAGCTTTGACCGGACGCTCGGTGCGCTTGGAGACGCCATTGATCTGGCCAAGGAAGAAGCTGGACTCTGATCTCAACATCTCATCGTCAACCCCCATCAAATTATGAACTATCCCGCCGCCTTCACTGATTTCTTCAAGAGCCCGAAGTGGATGATGAACCTGCTCTTGGCGGGACTTTGTTGCCTCGTTCCCGTCCTCGGATGGATCGTGGTCGCAGGCTGGTTGGTGATCGGATTCTGGGGCCGCGAAGATGAGAAATTCGAGACCTTTCCTGATTTCGATTTCAATCACATCGGCAAGTATCTGGAAAAGGGTTTGTGGCCGTTCCTGGTCGCGCTGGTGGTCGGCATCGGTGGAAGCGTAGCCGTTGAAATCGTGAATGGAATTCTGGCGCTTATTGGAAGAATTCTGGTCGGTTACGGCACCTATCAAGCGGGCATGTTGGCCTCGGGTTTCGGCTTTATGCTGATGATTCTCAAGCTAGTCCTGAAAGTTGCTTTGATGTTCATCACGATTCCACTCGTGCTGCGTGCGACTCTCACGCAAGACTTCGTGAAGGCCTTCGACGTGCCGTTTGTGAAGAAGTTCGTGTCGCTAGCTTGGCTGGAGACCTTGATCGTCGCCATCGTGATCACTGTCGCTGCCTTCGTGCTGATTCCTGTGGGCCTCATCCTGATCTGCATCGGCGTCGGCTTTTCCATCGCGTTCCTTTCCTTCATATCTGCCCATCTCAACAAGCAGCTCTATAAAGTTTACCTCAGTCGTGGCGGTGAAGCGGTGCCCGTGAGCCCGAAGCTTACAGATTCAGTTCCTCCTATTCCTCCGGCACCCCCAGCGGCCGTTTGAGTTGAGCTTGCCTGCAAGATGTGTTTCAGGGTAACGTAAGGCTTCATCCAGCCGAATCTACGTTACCTATGATGTCTCCATCCTCCTCTAATCGTCGTCGTTTTCTTCAAACCGCTGCCAGCGCTGCGGCCTTCCCTTTGATCTTGCCAAGCCGCGTTTGGTCGCTAGAGACCGCACCGAGTAAGAAGCTCACCGTTGGCTGCATCGGCACTGGCAAGCAGATGGGCGGCCTCATGGGGCAGTTCCTCTCTCAAGACGGCGTGCAAGTCATCGCTGTCTGTGATGTGGACACCACACGTCGCACCCACGCGAAGGAAGTCGTGGACAAGAAGTATGGCAATACCGATTGCAAAGCCTTCAATGACTTCCGCGAGATCACGGAGAATGCCTCCATTGATCTCGTTTGTATCGCCACGCCTGACCATTGGCACGCGATCATCAGCATCAGCGCCCTCACCCACGGGAAGGACGTTTATTGTGAAAAGCCGCTCACGCATAACATCCATGAAGCCGTGAAAATGGTGGAAGTGGCCCGTGCGAACAAGCGCGTGCTTCAGACCGGTTCCATGCAGCGCAGCATGGGTGAGTTCCGCACCGCTTGTGAGCTCGTCCGCAATGGCGTGATCGGTGAAGTCAAGACCTGCATCGGCAGCTTCGGCGATCCTGCCAAGCCGAACGCCAATCCTCGGGAAGACATGGAACCCGGCCTCGACTGGGATCGCTGGTGCGGCCCAGCCCCGCTAGCACCTTACAGCTCCGTGCTCAGCCCGCGTGGCGTTCACAATCACTTTCCAAAGTGGCGCGAAACGCGTGAATACGGCGGCGGTTATGTCTGCGACTGGGGCGCGCACCAGCTCGACATCCTTCAGTGGGGCCTCGGCATGGATGAGAACGGCCCCGTGCAGGTCATAGCACCGGAGAACTTCGAGACCGCCAAGCGTGGCGCTCAGTTGGTTTACGCGAACGGCATCACCATTACCCATCAGGAAGGCGTCGGCGCTTCCTTCTATGGCACTGAAGGGGAAGTCCACGTCAACCGTGGCAAGTTCGAGCTCAAGCTCAAAGGCGAGCGCAAGTTCGGCTTCCTCGACAAGGAAAAGGACAAAGGCACCAGCGTGGAGCGTGAATATACCCTCGCTCAGCGTGAGTTCCTCGTGAACCCGAAGGTCTCACTCTACAAGAGCAAGAACCAGATCGCAGACTTCCTCGACTGCGTGAAGAGCCGTGAGAAGCCCATCTGTGATGTCGGCATCGGAGCCAGCTCCGCCATCTGCTGCCACCTCATGAACCTCGCCTACTACCACGGCCAGAAGTTTGGTTGGGACCCGATCAAGCACGAGTTCACCAGCGGTGGCGATCCGAAGTGGCTCACCCGCGAATACCGTGGCGAGTGGAAAGTCGCGTAAGCTGCGGCAAAGGGAGCGCGGACACTCTTGTCCGCTTCAGTCATGACGGACAACAGCGTCCGCAATGAAAAATCAGGCGGCAGAGCCGCAGAGAATTATGAAGCGGACAGGAGTGTCCGCGCTCCTTTCCTTTCCTTACTTCACCACCATCTCCGTGAACGGCCAGACATAAGCCTGCAAGAACACCAGCACGCCGACGAACGAAGCCAGAGCCAGACTGTGCCAGAAGACGCGCCGCAGGATGGTGCTCTCGTGTCCGAACGTGTTTGCCGCCGTGCTAGCCACGACGATGCTTTGCGCATCAATCATCTTGCCCATCACGCCGCCAACGGTATTTGCTGAAGCCATGAGGACGGGACTGACACCGATCTGTTGAGCAGTGATCGTTTGAAGAGAACCGAAGAGAACATTCGAGGCGGTATCGGAGCCCGTCAGAGCCACGCCAAGCCAGCCGAGCAGGGTTCCGAAGAAAGGATACATCCAGCCGGTTCTGGCCAAAGCCAAGCCGAGCGTGGCATCGGAGCCGGAGTATTTCGTGACAAAGCCCAACGCGAGCATCGAAGCAATCGTGAGCAAAGAGAGCCGGATCTTCACCAGCGTTTGCAGCCAGATTTGCAGCATTCTCGGCACCGAAAAGCCCATGCAAAAACCTGATACGATGGCGGCGAGCAGAATGCCTGAGCCTGTGGTCGAAAGCAGGTTCAGCTTGAACAGAGCCTCCTCCGGCTTGGCGGCCAACGCGGCTGAAACAACAGGCGGTGTGCGCACGACGGCTTCATGCAAAGCGGGCACCGGCACATCGCGGGCAAAGGCTGCATCCAGCGCTTCCTTCACGCCTTTCTGACTCCACATGAAGACCGTGAGCGTGAGAATGATCCACGGCGTCCAAGCCCGACGGAGCGGCCTAGCGCTAGTCGGCGAAACGGATGTGTCGCCCTCTCTGATCCAAAGCGTCTTTGGTTGCCAGAAACGCAGCAGGAGCAGAAGAGCCGCTGTCGCCGCCAAAGCGGAAGCGATGTCCACCAGCATCGGCCCGTGGTAGTTGGACATGATGAATTGCATCAAGGCGAAGGCTACTCCCGCCGTCAGGGCGGCAGGCCACACGCCGCGCAGAGCCCGCCAGCCGCCATAAGCACAGACGATCCAAGCAGGAATTATCGCCGCGAAGAACGGGAGTTGTCGCCCCGCCATTTTCGAGAGCGTTAACTCACCCAGCCC
>JANYJH010000043.1 GCA_025361865.1 Phragmitibacter sp. | reverse complement strand
TTCAAGTGGAACATGGGCTGGATGAACGATTCCCTCCGATACATCGAGAAGGAGCCGATCCACCGTAGGCATCATCATGGTGAGGCGACGTTCTCGATGCTGTATGCTTATGATGAGAATTTCATGCTCGTCCTGAGCCATGATGAAGTGGTGCATGGCAAGGGCTCACTGCTAGATAAGATGCCCGGTGATCGCTGGCAAAAGTTCGCGAACCTCAGGATGTTCCTCGCTTGGATGTGGATGCATCCGGGGAAGAAGCTTCTGTTCATGGGCGGTGAGATCGGCCAATGGCGGGAGTGGTCGCATGAGCGTGAACTGGACTGGTCCGTGCTTCTGGGCGCTGAGCACAGTGGCTTGAAGAATCTGGTGACGGACCTGAACAAGCTCTATGTCAGCAGGCCTTCACTGCACTGCCTGGATCATGAGAACGGTGGTTTCTGGTGGTTGGAGGCGAACGATTGGGAGCGCAGCATCTTCGCCTTCGCTCGCACTGAGCCGAACGGGGAGATTTCCTATGTCGTGGTCAATGCCACGCCCGTCCCCCGCCCGGGCTATCGCCTTGGTGTGACGGAAGCGGGCTTCTACAACGAACTCCTTAACACCGACTCCCAGCACTACGCAGGATCAAATGCAGGCAATCTGGGCGGCGTGAATGCGGTGCCAAACCAATGGCAGGGACAGCCGTGGTCGATCGAAGTCAATGTGCCGCCGCTCGGTGTGGTGGTCTTGGGTAAGATTTGAAACTTGCTGGTGAACATCTTGATTTTGTTTGCGCTGGGCAACGATCTCGCAGCACATTATGATCGAAGTTTAAAAAAGGTTTCGGATTCAGAGGAGTAGAATATGAGCTTGCCGCAGATCGCAGGTTACGAGTTACAGGACATGATAGGGCGCGGGAGTTGCGGCGCTGTCTATCGTGCTGTGAACATGGAGACGCGCGAGGTCTGTGCCGTGAAGGTCTTCAGCTCGATGTCCGTGAACCGGAAGCTGCTGGCCATTTGTATGCGAGGCTTAGAGCAGATACCGAATCATCCCGGACTGCTCCGACCGATCACGTTCGATTTTGAGAACAGCCCTTACTATATCGCGATGCCGCTGGTGGGCTTCATGACGGAAGATGGGAAGGGGCGCAAGCACTGGGACACGCCCACGCTGGAGTCCTCCTGTGGACGTGCCAAAGCGGATGAAGCGTGGCGCTACATCTATGAAATCTGCTCCGCAATGGCGTGGCTGCACAAGCACAACCTCGTGCACTGCAATCTCAAGCCCCGTGACATTCTCATGGAGGATGATCCGGCGAGCACCACGAAGATCACTGATCCCGTGCAGGGCTGGATCGGCGGAGTGCATCACTTTGAAACGCTGGATCACTTCATGTATCTGGCCCCGGAACAGGCGGAGCATCCTGATAATCTGGCCTCTCAGGGCACGTCATGGGATGCCTACTCCTTTGGGGTATTGGCGTATCGTTTGCTGACCGGGAAGTTCCCACGGGCCAATGACGTTTTTGAAGAACAGTTGAAGCAGCAGAACGTCGCACGCGGCATTCCCCATTCGGTGGATAATCAGGCGATTCTATATAGCGTGCGTGCGGAGCCGCAGATCACTTGGCCGACTCCGCCCAGCTCAAAATGGGATGAGCGACGCAAGAAGATCATTGAGCGGTGTCTCGAACTGGACCCCCGAGTCCGCTGGCCTGATCTGCGTGAGGCGATGCACGACTTCGAGAAGATGGAGGCGGAATACCAGCTCGAAGACGCTCGCGAGAAGATCGAAATCGAGAAGCGTCGGCAAGCTCACAAAGTCTGGCTTCTGCGCACCGCTGCCATCACCGCGGCGTGCTTGTTTTTGATCGCGACCATATCCGGTCTCTATTGGATTTTCCGTGCCAAGACTGCTGACTGGGCCATTGAAAATAACGAGCAGACTTACAAGAAAACGCTGGCTGACAAGGAAGAGGAGCACAAGCAAGACGTGGCTTCCAGCAAGACGGAAATCGTCTCTCTCTCCAAGAAACTCACCGAAGCGCACGAAAACAAGCGTCAGGCCGATGCGAATCTCCAGATGTCCCAGGAGGCCGTGGATCAGTTCCTCACCCAGCTTCTCCAAATGCCCACGGGCGTCGGCATTGAAGCGGAAATCTCTGAGAAGCAGCTCAACGACGCGCTGAACTTCTATGAGAAGGAGCGGGAACATCTCCAAGAAAATGACGATCTGCTTCCTGAACGTTCCCGCAATTATTTCAACACCGCCCAGCTCTATTTGCGGAAGCGTAAACGGACGGAAGCCCTCTCGTATCTGGAGATGGCGAAGAGCGCTTCAGAGAAATTGATTCAGAAACAGCCCACGCATACCGATCTGCCGCGCAGGCAGGCTTTACTGGGTCGCACTTGCCGCTGGTTGGGCACCTTGAAAGCGGAGGACGGTCATCGTGGTGAAGCCTTGAAGCTCTATGAGCAGGCGGTAGCATCGCTCACGCCCGCCATCGAAGCAGATGTGGAGAACCGGGCCACGCGGCTGGAATGCGCCAGCGCTTGGTATGAGCTCGGCAAGCGCGCGCGTCGCGACCAAAAAATCAAGGAAGCCGTGGATGCGATGGCCAAGGTGCCGGACATCATGGACGAGAAATATCTGAAAGGAGGCATCACTCCGGCAGAGCAGTTCCTCATCGCCAGAAGCCGTGTGGAGCAAGGCTTGGCCGAGCGTGATCTCGGAATGCTCGATGAAGCGATGAAGACACTCTTCGATTCGATGGAAAGCATGGTCAAGTTAGTGGAAAAGACCGCGCCGAATAATCAGGAACAAGCGCTGACGCTGGCTGAAGGCTACATTGAATTTGGAGAGATCGTCGCGGGCAAGCTCGGAAAGACAGATGGAAAAGAAGCGCAGGGCGAGGCTTTGAGCATTCTCACGGAGCTGGTGCGTCAGCATCCCATGTGGCCGGAGCCACGCTATTTTCTGGCGCGTTGCTATGGCAATCTGGCCGCGTTGGAGCGTGATATGGGAAATCCCGGAGAGGCGCTGCGTCGTCAGGTTTCTGCGGTGCAAAATCTGACAGAAATCGTCAAGGCAAACGCTGAGAACACCCGTTTCCAGACGGAGCTGGCCAAACAAAAGCTGCAACATGCTCAGTTGATTTCTGATCTCGGTAAAGCCAGAGAGGCCATTCCCATCGCGAAGGAAGCGACCACGATGATGGAAGAGCTGGTCAAACAGGATGACGCGCGGATGGATGATCTCGATCGCCGGGCCTGCGGCATTCAACTCGCGCAAGGCTATGGCGTCATCGGCCATCTAGCAGAGATTTCACATGATACGAAAATGGCCAAAGCCTCCTTTGGCCAAGCCGCCGCACTTTGGTCAAAACTCAAGGAAGCACATGGCAATGATGAAGTCATCGAGCAGGGCATTTCATGGACAAGTGACCGTTTGGCGAAAATCAGGTAAGACTCAGGTAATAGGTGGTGGTGGCACACAGTCTGTTCTGACAGCGTGTATCCAGATTAAAACATTTCATGGTTTACACAATATACTAAGTCGGAAACCTCTGGAACTGAATCAGAAACCAATATATAAGATTAGTATTGCTCGCAATGCCCAATATGAATCCCAGTTCGATTTACGTCGCAGAAGACCATGTTGCCATTAGGGAGCTGTTGTGTCAGCACCTTGAAATGATGGGGAACTACAATGTCATTGGGCAGACCAATGACGGTGCTGAGGCCTTGCGAAATTGTGTTCAACTCAAGCCCGACATCTTGCTATTGGATCTGAACCTGCGCGGAATGAATGGCTTCGAGGTGATGAGTCGGTTCACGGACTACGGCTGGGCGCAGCGCATCCTCGTTTTCAGCAGCCATGTGGATGCCTCGACTGTCCGTAGGGCGATGGAACTCGGCGCGAAGGGCATTGTTGAAAAGAGTGCTCCCTTCACCATTCTCATGGAAGGATTAAGAGCCGTCATCGGCGGGCAGTCTTTCCTGAGTGATCTTGCTTCTCAAGCTTTGCGGCAATCCCTGGGCTCCTCATCAGAGTCCCAGTCTATCATGGATTTGACGCCGAGAGAGATAGAGGTCTTGAAGTTGGTGGCCGAAGGAAAATCAAACAAGGAAGTGGCCACGGCACTCAACATCAAGCTCAAGACGGCCGAGAATCATCGCCATAATCTGATGAACAAATTAGGGGCTCGGAATGCGGCTGATCTCACCCGTGAAGCCTATCGCATCGGGGTGGTCGCGCTGGAAGGAAGCGGGGCCAGCTTGAGCAATGAAGGCAGCTACTTCTCACAGAAGTAAGCGGCTTGTGCCTCTCTCTTCTAAGAAGTGCTGACGAGCGGAAGCAAGACGGTAAAGCAGGTGCCGTTTTGAGATGATGACACGAAGGCGATGTCACCCTGATGAGCCTCAACGCAGCGCTTCACGACGATGAGGCCAAGGCCACTGCCTGAAATGTTTCCGACGTTCTGCCCACGGAAAAATAGGGAAAAGACCCGCCCCTTATCTTCATCAGGAATGCCAATGCCGGAATCCTTGACCATTAGTTTCAGACCTTTGGTGTCAGTGCTAGCGCTGAGCTGCACGGCACATTCATCACCGGAATATTTACACGCATTGGAGAGCAGATTCAGCACGATGTGCCTGATCAACTGAGGATCAACTACGGCATTCAACGTCTGCGGATCGCAAGAAATACTGATGCGCCTCCTTTGTCCTTCAGTTAGGCCGCTGTCTTGGGCGATCTTATGCAGAAGCTCAGGGACGCTTACGGAAACTGGGTCGAATCGCATCTTTCCTTCATCAGCGCGACCCAGTAGCAGCAAATCATCCACGATGGAGATGAGCTGTTGGTTGCCCTCACGAATCGTTCCCAGCGTGCGTTCTATTTTTTCATCGGAGAGCTTGAGTCGGTGAGAGATGAGGAAATCTAGGCCCAGCGTCAGCGTCGCCAGCGGTGTGCGCAGCTCATGGCTTGCCACAGAGACGAAGTGGGATTTCATATCATTGAGTTCGCGCTCACGGGCGAGATTGGCCAATACCTGCGCCTCTGCTTTCTTACGCTCTGAGATGTCTGCGAAGGTTCCCACCGCTCCCCTCGTCTCTCCATCAGGACCTAAGACCAACCGGGCGTGAACGCCAATCCAGCGGAAGCCACCGTCATGCGTGAGATAGCGCGTCTCGTGCTGGCAGACGTTTTTGCGCTTCTCCATCAAAGGGATAAATAGGGCCAAGTTGTTCGCCTTGTCATCTTCGTGAACGAAATCCAAGAAGTAACGCCCGAGGCTCGTGGCGACGGGGAATCCGGTAATCTCTGCCCACGCTGGATTCAGCAGGGTGAAGCGGCCTTCATTGTCCACCATGAAAACCACTTCTTTCAAGTTCTGAACCACATCACGATAAATGTGCTCGTCGGAATAGGCGGAAACCGGAAGTGAACTGTTCGTCATAATGGCGGGATCGTCCCGAGGCGAAAGCTAGGGACTTCTGCGCGACGATAAACGGGAAATATCGAATATTTCGCGTGCCAGCATCACGAGAACATCTCCTTCACCACGCGCCCGCTGACGTCCGTCAGTCGGAAGTCACGGCCTGCATAGCGATAGGTCAGCTTTTCATGATCGAGACCCAGCAAGGCCAGCACCGTGGCGTGCCAGTCATGGATATGAACTTTGTTATCAATCGCTTCGTAGCCATATTCATCCGTGGCCCCGATCTTCGTGCCGCCTTTCACGCCACCTCCGGCCATCCACATGCTGAAGCCCGTGTTGTTATGATCCCGTCCATCGCCACCTTGCGCGTGTGGAGTTCTGCCGAATTCGCCTCCCCAGATGACGAGCGTATCCTTGAGCAAGCCGCGCGATTTGAGGTCCGCGAGCAGCCCAGCGATGGGCTTGTCGATCTCGTTACAGTTCTTCTCCAGATCAGCGCGCAGGTTGCGGTGCTGATCCCAGTTGCCCTGCGCGATTTCCACAAAGCGCACGCCGGCCTCGATCATGCGCCGCGCATGGAGGCATTGTTTGCCAAAGGCATCGGTCGTTTGATCACCGATGCCGTAGAGCTTCTTCGTGGCCTCGGTTTCCTTGCTGATGTCCAGCACTTGCGGCGCGATGTTCTGCATACGGAAGGCCAGCTCATAGCTCTCGATCACGCCTTCGACTTGCGGATTGTAGCCGTCCTGCTGCATCTTCGCACGATTCAGCGTCTGGACGAAATCAAGCTGCGTGCGCTGGGCCTCTGTGGTGAAGCGCTCGTTTTTGATATTGCTGATCGTCTCTTCAGCACCGCCGCCACCGCGTCTACCGAACTGTCCGGGGAAGCCGCTGCCGATCTTCGTTCCCTGATAAATGGCGGGCAGGAAGGCACTGCCATAGTTCCGCGCCCCCCCATTGTTTGGCGGTGGGTCCATCGTGATGAAGCCCGGCAGATTTTGGTTTTGCGTGCCCAAGCCATACAAGGCCCAAGCCCCCAACGAGGGCCGGATGAACTGCGCCGTCCCTGTATGCATCTGCACGAAAGCCTGCGGATGATTGGGCAGGTCCGTATGCATGGAGTTGATGAGACAAAGGTCATCCGCATGTTTAGCGACCTCAGGAAACAGCTCGGAGATATACAAGCCGCTGCGTCCATGCTGCGAGAACTTCCAAGGCGAAGCGAGCAATAATGCAGGCCCGCCGCGACCGCGACCGGAGTCCTTGCCATTGTCTTTGATGAGCTGCGGCTTGTAATCGAACGTGTCCACATGCGATGGCGCACCCTTCATGCAGAGGAAGATGACGCGCTTGGCCCGAGGAGCAAAATGCGGCTGCTTCGGTGCCAATGGACTGGCGGAGATAGCGGGCTCATCTGCGGCCCAAGTCGAAAGGGCGCTGAAAGCCAAGTAGCCAAAGCCGCTGGACGTGCTTTGCAGGAAGTGGCGGCGAGAGAATCCGAGATCAGGGTTCATGGTGGTGAGGGACTGATTTTTTAACCGCTAATAGACGCTTATAAACGCTAATGTTCTGATACTGAAATTCATGATTAGCGTTTATGAGCGTCTATTAGCGGTCTCAATTAATTCAAATAACGAAACTCCGCTGAAGCCATCAAGGCCTGACAGAAAGCGGACCACGCATAGATACTGATGTCCGGTCCCTTCTTCGCTTTAGCTTTGTTCGCATCGAGGAGGTAGTTCGAGAAGAACGCACGGGAAGCAGCCTGGTCATTCTGCGTTGCGGGTCGTCCGTAGGCCAACTGATAAGCATTCGTGACGCGCTCCGCATTGTCTTTTCCTGATTCGTAAACACGGCGCGCCATGTCATCTGACAGCTTCTGCACGAACGCATTGTTCATCAGGTAGAGGCCCTGGGAGGGGACGTTCGTGCTCTCGCGATCTCCCGTCACCAGACTGGCGTCAGCGAAGTCAAAGAGCGATAGCGTCTCCGGCAACTGATCCCGCACGATGGGCAGATAGGCGGAGCGGTAATACTGCGGCTGAGAGACGACTTGGAACATCTTGATCATACCCTCGCGGCCTTCTCCAGCGCGGCACACCACGGAGCCATCAGGCGGATAGGGATCGAGCTTTCCACTGACGAAGAGCATCGCATCCCGAAGGCTCTCCGCAGGCAGAGGCTTGCTGTTCATGCGCCAGTTCAGCGTGTTCTCGGGATCGAGCAGGAAATTGGTCGGCGCATGAACGGAGGCGAGCTGATAGGTGCGGCTCAGCATGATTTCGCGGATCATCTTCTTTACTGACCAGCCGTTTTCCATGAAGCGCACGGCCAGATAATCCAGCAACTCCGGGTTCACTGGCTTCTCACCGGTAGTGCCGAAATTGTCCATGCTGCTGACGATGCCACGACCAAACAACCAGCGCCAAATACGGTTTGTCATCACGCGCGCGGTGAGAGGATTCTGTTCAGCGCTCAACCACTGCGCCAACTCCATGCGACCACTGCCTTTCGCGGTGATCTTCGGCGCGTCTTTGAGCACTACTTGCACAAAGCCGCGCGGCACGGTCTCGCCAGGTTGCGTGGCATCACCGCGTGAATAGATGGCGCTGTTCACAGGATACTTCCGATCATAGACGCCCATCGTGAGGATGCGCGGATCGCCATTCTTCTCATAGCGATTCACCTTTGCTTCGGAATTGCCGAGCTGTTCTCGAAGCGCGAGCAGTTGCAATAGGTTCGTTTCTTTCCCTGCGCTCCGAGCCGCAAAAGCCTCGCGAGTCTTCTCCGTGCGCGTCGTGTTCAGTGTCGTCAGACGCTGATCCAAAGCGGCGCGCTCACTGGCGTTGATGCCCTCAAAGCCGGGCGACATTCCAGACTCCTTACCGAGATCAATCAAGTCCGAGGGATGGTTATTCTGCACCGCTCGGTTGGTGCCATACAGCGTTTCACTGCTCATCAAAATGCCCGCCAGCGCGTAGTAATCCTTCTGCGGGATGGGATCGAATTTGTGATCGTGACAGCGCGCACAGGCGACCGTCGTGGCCAGAAAAGCCTGGCTCAGTGTATCAATCTGCTCATCCGTCACCTCAAGCTGGAACTGCTTCGGATTGCGCTCATTCAGGGGCTTCGAGCCAATGGCGAGGAAGCCCGTCGCCACGATCTTCTTGCTCTGATCCAGCACATCTTTGAAGGGCATGAGGTCACCTGCGATCTGTTGCTTGATGAATTCATTGTAGGGCAGGCCTTTGTTGAACGCCTCAATCACCCAATCCCGATAACGCCAAGCGAAGGGATAAAGCACGTTCACATCCTTGCCGGCGGACTCCGCATAACGAGCGACATCCAACCAATGCCGGCCCCAGTGCTCACCGAAATGATCGGAGGCCAAAAGGCCATCCACCGCGTTGGCAAAAGAATCTGTCGAGCTGTCTGCGAGGAACGCTTTCACCTCATCAGGAGTCGGCGGAAGGCCCGTCAGATCAAAGGTGGCGCGTCGGATGAGATCACGCTTTTCAGCATCGCGCACGGGCCGAAGATTCTTCTCTTCCAGCTTGGATAAAACCAACTTATCTATGTCTGACTTCGGCCAATCTATATTCTTCACCGCTGGCGGCGCAGGCTTGACTGGCAACTGATAAGCCCAGTGTTTCCGGCCTTCTTCGATATTGATCTCTTTCTTCTTCCACTTCGCGGAAGCCGATGCCGCGCCCTCCACTGAGCCACCGCGAGGATCAGGCGCGCCCATTTTAATCCAGGCTTCAAAGTCGGCGATCACCGCATCCGAGAGCTTCTTCTTCGGCGGCATCTCCATGTCCTTGTCCGCCCATTTGATGGCGCGGATGATGAGGCTTTCTTCCAGCTTGCCAGGCACCACCGCAGGGCCGTTATCGCCACCGCGAAGCGCGGATTCTTTGGAGTCAAGCAACAGACCGCCTTTCACTTTCTTCGCCGTCGCCGCGTGGCATTCATAGCAGGTGTCCGCCAGCACGGGACGGATCTTCCGCTCGAAGAAGTTCAACTGTTCATCCGTCAGCTTGTTGACGTCAGCAGCGGTAAGAGTGCTGAACGCGGCGATGTAGAGCAAGGAGGGCGCAAGGAGTTTCATGCTGAGCGTTAGAACTGGCGGGTTAAACTCACAGAAAGCGGCATGGTTGCGCGAACGCAGCGACTCACTTCACCGCGACCTTCGCAGAAGCTAAGGGCGTGAAGTGCTCTACGTAACCGATCATCATTTCTTCATAGGTTTGAGCGCCCCAATGCACCGCTTTGGTCGGATCAGGATTGGCGGGATTACCGGAACTATTGTCGAAGGCAGCAGTGATCTTCACAGTGCTACCAGCGGGGATGAACTTCGGCTGGGCGAGGTCGTATTGGAGCTGCCAGTTGAAGTCATAGCGAGGGATGTCTAGCAGCGTTTCAGTTTTACCATCAGGGGTGGTCAGCTCGTATTTAAAGGCTTTACCGCGAACGTGCATGTGGGCCATGTAGGCCGTGAGCATCATGTTCGCGGGGATGAC